>JBKHDM010000055.1:0-18334 GCA_046541355.1 Spirochaetaceae bacterium | reverse complement strand
CCCGGCGCTCCACGCCCCGGCGCCCCGGCGGGTTCGGCCCCGGCGGGTTCGGCCCCGGCGGGTTCTGCCCAGGCGGCGAGACGGGACCGAAAGGCGTGGTCGAGCCGCGGCACGCCGAGACGGTACGGCTTCCAACCCGGCAGAGGGACAGAGGCGTAGCGAAGCAGGGTGAAAGGCGGGCCCCCGGAGCCGTCGTTCCCGTAGCCGTCGGTGCCGGAGCCGGGGTCGCCCCATGCGCCCTCCCGGCCCCCGGAGCCGTCGGTGCCGGCGCCGGGTGCCCGGGGTGCCGCGACGGCGACGGTGTGGCCGAGGCGGGCGAGGTGGCGGGCGTAGTTTTCCACGCAGACCCCGACGCCGTCCATGATCGGCCGGTAGCTGTCGTTGCACTGCAGAACTCTCATGCTCTCAAAGCCCTCTATACCGGCTCACCGCTGTCAACGAGGGCGAGCTCCGCAAGGGTCTCCGGGTCGAGGTCGGGCTCGGTGAGCAGGAGCGAGGGGTCCTGGACATACTGCCTGAAGCGTGAGAGCGCCCTCGCGGCGTAGAGCCCCTCGGAGATCCGGTCATCCAGGGTGTACTTGAGTTCCACCGCGAGGCGAGACTCGAAGTTGCCCCCACCGGTGTCGATGAGGTGGCGCCGGGGACGCCCGATCACCACAAAGATGCTTGCGTTACCCCACTCGTAGAGGTGATGAAACGGCGCGTCGAGGCCGACGCTCCCGAGGTTGGCGACATAGACACTGGTGTACAGCGGGTCGAGGTCTATCATCTTTCTCGGTGCGATACCGTAATGGTCGAGAAACCGCCATCCCTCGACCAGACCGTTAATGAGAATCCGCGGCAGCTTTGTGACAAATCCGATCTCCCGGTCGCTCGGGTTCCCCTCGACCCTCCGGGCGGCTTCGATAGCGCGGTTAATCTTGCCGACGCAGCTTTCGAGGGTCTCGTAAGGGGAGAAGGTGACCTTGGCGTTGGTCTCAGGGCCGTCGTCGGAGAGCTCCTTTTTCACGATAAAGGAGACCTGAATCCGGTTGCGCTGGTAGATCCGCTGGCCGGTGACAAACCGGTTGAGCTGGGGTCGCTCGGCAATAACCCGGACCGCCGCGCAGAGGATCACATGAAAGAGGGAAACCTGCTCATCCTTCCCCCGTTGCCTGTTGTGCTCGCCGAGAAAACCCCGGGTACCTTCGAGGTCGATCAGGTGGGCGTAGTAGATCGCAGACTCGTTGCGTCCCCGCATGACAAAAGGGTTTATCCGGCGAAAGGGGGGGAGGTTCTGTATCAGCGTGCCGTCATACCGGCGTCGAGTTCCCATGGGGCGTTCCTTGTGCAGCTGTTGATCCTACTATCCAACCTACTAAGGGCGCTACTCAAGGGAGGACTCCCCGACTCGTACGCCGATCCAGCCGCCGATATCGGACATTGTCTCGTCGATCATCCCTATGGCGACATCGGCGGTGACCTCCGCCACCAGCCACTGCTTCCCGTCGAAGGGAAAGCGCGCCCCCACCCCGGGCATATCCACGCCGACCATGGCGTGGCCGTACTCGGCGGAAACCATGATGATCGCCTCATAGCCGAGATGGTTCAGGAGAATCGCGTAGACCATGGCGAGGGAGTCGCAGTCCCCCTGCTGCTCGGTCACCGCGGCGAGGGGGGCGAGAAAGTCGGAGAGGGTGCCGGTGCGCAGATACTCAAACTCCTGGAGCCATTCGAGGATCCGCACCGGAATCTCGTAAAAGGTCGCCCCCTCCTCTCTGAATCGCTCATCAAGGGTGAAGGCAAGCTCCTCGAGGCGCGGGTAGTTGTCCCGGTAGATCACCCGAAAGTAGCGGCGCCAGGCGGCGACCCACTCCGGGACCCCCTGGTCCCGTCGACCTCGAAGGGCGGAGCTCTCCCCCCCACTGCCGCCTCCGGTTCCGGAGCCGGGGCGGTCGCTTCCGCTCGGGTTGTAGGCCGAAAGGACCCGGGCTTCCCGCTCTATGAGCGTCTGGGTCGCCTCGACCTCCCCGGGATCATAGCTCAGGGTAAGCGGTTCGAGCTCCCCCAGGGGGAGCTCGCGCTCCTCCGGCGTCGGGGGCGGGTAGGCGTAGTAGAACTGGCTTACCGGGCCGGGCCGGAAACGCTCCTCCCTGCCGATGCCGAAGCTGTCGATCGCCGAGAGAAGCGTGTCGTGATACTCCTCGTAAAACTGCTCCCCAACGGTTGCGAGGACCGCGTAGTCAAAGCGCTGACTGTTTACATAGACTCCGTAGCCTCGGGTAACGAAGTTCCCGGTGTTAAAGGCGATGCTCCCGAAGCGGCTGTCCAGGCCGTCAAATCGAAAGGCCGCCTCCTCCCGCTCGGCGGAAAACCGCTCGCCCATCCACCGTGAGAGCTCCTCGGCGGTGACAAAGCGATTTCCTTCAAAAACAAAGAGCTGGAAAACCGCGACCCGGTCGGGGTCGGTAAAGCTCACCATCGCCGGGTTGGACTGATCGAGGAGACTCCAGCCCTCGGGGATATCAACGATGTAGTCAAAGGCGTCGTTATAGACCTGCACCGCCGCCGCCGGCAGGACAGCAACTGACAGGACGAGGAGGATGAGCAGTGTTCGAACCCCCTGGGCCGGGGCGGCAGGTCGTACAGGTTTCATAGGCAAATCGGACCCCTCCTGTTACTATATCGAACCGAAGGAGAGGAGACTTAAAGAGTAACCATGATCGAGACGGTTTATCCAGGGAGGGTGGACGGCACGGTTCAGATCCCCGGCTCCAAGTCCCACACTATCAGAGCTCTCCTCATCGCCTCCCTCGCCTCCGGCCGAAGCGAGCTCCACCACCCGCTGCACTCCCGGGACAGCGAGGCGGCGGTAGAGGCGTGCCGCGCCTTTGGGGCGAGGGTGGAGGTCGAACAGGAGCTGATCACCGTCGAGGGGGTCGGAGGAAAGCTCTCGCTCCCCGCGGAGCCGATCAACGTGATGAACAGCGGCACCACCCTCTATCTCGCCACCACCCTCGCCGCCCTCGGAGAGGGGCCGATCTGTTTCGATGGTGACGCCTCCATCCGCCGCAGGAGCGCCTCCCCCCTCCTCGACGCCCTCGTTGCGCTCGGCGCGGATGTGGAGGAGCGGGGCGAGCCCGGCTGCGCCCCCTACTGCGTGAGAGGCCCGATTAGAGGCGGTAGGGCGAGGATCTCCTGCAGAACGAGCCAGTACCTCTCGAGCCTCCTCATCGGCCTGCCCCTCGCCGAGGGGGAGAGCACCGTCGAGGTCCCCCTCCTCTTCGAGAAGCCCTACGTCGAGATGACCCTCAACTGGCTCGACCGGCAGGGGATCCGGTACGACAGGGAGGGCTATGAGCGGTTTTTCATCCCCGGAGGCCAGAGCTACTCCCCCTTCTCCCTGCCGATCCCCGGGGATTTCTCCTCGGCCACCTTCTTTTTCGTCCTCGCCGCGGTGAGCGGCGCCACCCTCAGGATCCGGGGTCTCGACCTCGAGGATCCCCAGGGGGACAAGGAGGTTCTCTCGATCCTCGAGACCATGGGGTGCGAGGTGCTCCGGGGGCGAGAGGAGATCGTTGTCTCCGGCCCCCGGCCCCGGAGACTCCGGGGGCCCGGTCTCGCCGGGGGCACCTTCGACCTCAACAGCATGCCCGACGCCCTGCCGGCGCTCTGCGTCGCCGCCACCGGAGCGAGAGAACCGGTCCGTCTGGTCAACGTCGCCCAGGCACGGGAGAAGGAGACCGACCGGATCGCCGTCATGGCTCGGGAGCTCACCCGCCTCGGTGCCGAGGTGACCGAGCTCGACGACGGGATCGAGGTCGCCCCGTGTCGACTCTCCGGGGGGGAGGTCGACGCCCAGGAGGACCACAGGGTCGCGATGAGCCTCGCCGTGGCGGGAGTGGTCGCAGACTCCCCGGTGCGGATCGTCGGCGCGGAGTGTGCGGCGGTCACGTTTCCCGGCTTTTTCGACCTCCTGCGGTCGCTGCAGCGGGAGGCTTGAGGAGGTGAGCCTGCCTCACCCTCCGGCGGCGGAGCTCTACGTGTTCGACGTCGATCACACCATAACCCGCCACTCCACCGGCCGCCGCTTTGCCGAGCTCGGTCGTCGCCGCGGTTTCGTGAGCCTCCAGGACTTTCTCACCCTCCCCATCCTCTACCTGCGCTACCGCTACGGGCTTCTCACAATCGAAGACGTGGACCGTCCTCTCACCCCCCTCGCCGGCATGAGGCGGGAGGAGCTCGAAGCCCTCGGGCAGGAGTGCTTCGAGGATCGCAGCCGCCGGGATATCTATCCCGGGATGGAACGCCACATCCGAAGCATCCGGCAGGAGGGCAGGGAGGTGGTACTCGCCTCCACCAGCTTCTCCTTTCTCCTCGAGCCCTTTGCCCGCCACTTCGAAGCGGTCGGTCTGATCTGCTCCCACCTCGAGTACGACGATGATGTAGCAACCGGCCGCCTCGACGGGCCGCCCTGCTACGCCGCGGAAAAGGCACGCAGAACCGTTGCGTACTGCGAAAAACTCGGCGTGCCGATGGAGCGGGTGAGCTTCTACTCCGACAGCCACCAGGACCTCGCCCTTCTCGAGCAGGTCGGCGCGCCGGTGGTGGTCAACCCGGACCGTCGACTGCGACGAAGGGCTAACGAGGCGGGCTGGCAGGTGCTGAGGCCGGAGTAGCTCTCACGCCGGGTAAAAGAGCGCCAGGGTGAGGGCGAGAAAGAGGGGCAGACTCAACGCCGAGAAGAGGTAGGAGTTGATAATCCCCCCGGCGGTGTAGTGGAGCTGTCTCTCGGTACCGTAGGCCCGGGTGGCGATCATCGAGTTGGTCGCCGGAGGGGTCGCCGCCTCGAGGACGAGGACGAGCCGGATACCCCAGAGCAGCTCCTCGTTGCGGGCAAAGATCGGGATCAGCTGCCAGAACGGCAGCGCCATGATAAGCAGCACCACCCCCGGGAGGGCGGCGAGTCTCACCAGAGAGAACCGGATAAACTCGGCGCGAATCCTCAGGTCCTCCTTCGGAATCCCCGCGAGGGCACCCCCGAGGATAAAGAGCGCCGCGTCGAGAGCCACAAACTCCGCCGCCCGTATCGGGAGCTTAACGATCTGCGGGATGAGATCGTAGACTCCCGTGACCGCGAGGAGCAGTCCGATGAGTATGCCCACCAGAGGCGGGTTTACGGTGAAGAGTTTGCCCTGCCCGCCGCCTTCCCGCTGCACCATACCGGCAACCACGGTCCAGAAGGTGAGGTTGAAGGCGAGGAGATAAAAGAACATGTAGATCGTCACCGCCTCGGGCGCAAAGATGTCGAGGATCGGCAGCGGTATGAACCCCGCATTGTGCACTGCAAACAGGAGTGTCCACTGTCGAGGTTGCTCCGGGCGCATCCGGGGTGCGAGTCGGCGGGCGAGGAGGGCGTATGTCCCGAGAGTCCCGAGGCCGAGAATAAAAAAACCGACCATCCACCACCACCCCGCGCTGAGCGCCGCATCCCAGCCTGTGGGCAGACGATGCACAAAAAAGAGGGGAAAGAGGATGTTGAGGGTGAGAAAGAGCGCCGGAGGGTAGAGGCGCCGCTGCATCTGCGGGTGGCGAAAGACTAAAAAGCCGCCGAGGGTCAGGAGGATGAGCCGGGCGACCACCGTCGCAAGGGATAGATACATCCGCCTCAGAGCCTCTCGGCAAACGCCTTGAAGGCGCCGGACTCTTCAATCGGGAGGGCAAGGAGATTCCAGATCCGCCGGTCCGAGAGCTCCTCCCGCGGGTAGAGCCTGGTATCCTCATTACGAAAGAGTCCCCGGACCTCGTAGCCCGCCTCCTCGAGGAAGGCGAGGATCAGCTCCCGCTCGTAGCCGGCGTTGCTTGTATTGTCGACGGAGTACTCCACAATGAGAACCGGCCGTCCCGGGGAGCCCTCATCCTTTCTCGACTCGTTGAGGGTCCCCTCGGCTCCCCGCAGGACGTTTATCTCCGCTCCCTCCACATCGATTTTCATGAAATCCGGCGGGGTGAGCTGCTGCTCGAGTATGAGCTGGTCGAGGCGGGCGAGGGTTATTACTTCTCGCCCGGTACTCTCGAGACCGTAATGGGCGAGTTCCTTCGGCCCCCGCTGGTAGAGGGAGTTGAAGGTGTCGTCGGTGTAGAGGTGTATCTCGAGGGTACCGGGGCTGTCGCTCAGACCGATCTGTACCGGCGTCACCACCCCCGGGTCGAGGCGACTCTCCGTCGCCGCCCGGGCGATCGCCCGGGTGAGGCGGTTGTAGGATGCCTGAACCGGCTCGAAACTGATTACCCGGCTGCACCGCTCGGCGTAGCTCACCGTAAAGACCCCCTCGTTGGCGCCGACGTCGTAGAAGACAGGCTTTCTCCCGCGACTGTTGGTGAGATAGGCGATAACCCGGTCAAACCAGTACCTGAGGTTTTTGTTGATGTCGTCGTAGCGTTTGTTCACGATATATCCAAGTTACCAGACTTGCGAAAGCTCGGGCAATCGTGAACAATTGACCCCTATGGGCGATGCATGGCGGGTAGAAGACGTTTGCAAGCTGATCGGTGAGGCGGGAAGAATCGCCATGTCCTACTACCAGGATCCGGAGATCGAGCACAAGGCGGACGCCTCGGTTGTGACCAAGGCGGATCGGGCGATCGAAGGATGGCTCCAGGAGGAGTTCGACCGGCCCGGAGAGGGTCGGTTTCTCATCGGTGAGGAGACGGTCCACCAGTACGACAAGGCGTATTTTCTCCAGGCGCTGCAGCGCACCACCTGGGTCGTGGATCCGATCGACGGAACCGCGCCCTACGCGAACCAGCTGCCGAACTGGGGCGTATCAATCGGGCTTATGGAGGAGGGCGTCCTTACTAACGGTGCCCTCTTTGTGCCCCGGACCGGGGACCTCCTCATCACCGATGGTGACCAGGTTCTCTATGAACGGGGCCATCGGGATCCTGAGAGCTGGCAGTTCGACAAGCTCGAAGTGTTCGAGGCGAGGGAGCAGCCCTACTCCCCTACAGGTATGATTTCTCTCCCCCAGGAGATCCGGCGAAAGGCGCGCTTTGACGGGCCCAACCCGTTTCAGGCGATCGGCAGCGCCGTCTACTCGGTGATGGAGCTGGTCCACGGCGGCTACCTCGGCTACATAGCACGGATCAAGCTCTGGGACCTCGCCGGATCGATCCCGATCCTCACCCGCCTCGGCTACAAGCTCGTCTTTGCCGACGGAACGGAGATGAACGAGTCGGTAACCGAGGAGTTCTGGCACCTCGATCCCGAGGAACCGCGCCTGTGGAAGTGCCGGGACCTGTTATTTGTCGCCGAAGACGCGGAGACAGTCGCGTTCATGAGGGATAGCTACCGCCCGGGAGGGTGAGGCAGCCGAGCAGCCGCCCCCTCCGGCGCCCGGGAGGCTCACCGGCTGGGGCCGCCGCCGGGAGCGCCCCCGCCCCGGGAGGCTGAGCGAGCGCCCCCGGGGCCCGGCGGTGCGCCCCGGGAGGCCGAGCGAGCGCGCCCCGGGAGGCTTACACCGCCTTTTCCAGATACCGGTTCATCCGCATCACAAACTCCGCAGGGTCCTTCAGCTGGACTCCCTCGACGAGAAGCGCCTGGTCGAGGAGGAGCCGGCTTATGTCTGCGATGACACCCTCGTCCTCGCTCTCCTTGAGACGGGTTACGATTCCGTGGTCCGGGTTGATCTCGAGGATCGGTTTGACCTCCGGCAGGTCGACCTGGCCGAGGGCCTTCATCATCTCCTGCATTTTCATCGTCGGGTCGCTCTCGTCCACGACGATGCAGCTCGGGGAGTCGGAGAGCCGGACCGAGGCGACAACGTCTTTGACCCGATCCCCGAGGGCGCCCTTGATCTTTTCGAGCACCGGCTTGAGGGCCTCTTCCTTCTTCTTGTCCTTTTTTTCCTTCAGGTCCTCCCCGGCGTCTGAGCGGTTTACCGACTTGAGGTCGGTCTCCGCGTACCGGCCGACGGTGGGGATGACAAGCTCATCAACCTCGTCATCCATTATGAGGACCTCGATATCCTTTTTCTTGTACGCCTCGAGGAGGGGAGAGTGGCGCAGACGAGCCTCGTTATCCCCGGTGATGTAGTAGATCGCCTTCTGCCCCGGCTGCATTCGCTTTTTGTACTCCGACAGGCTGGTAAAACCATCCTCCTTGGTCGACTTGAAGCGCACCAGTTCGAGCAGCGTCTCCCGATTGGCGTAGTCGGAGTAGAGCCCCTCCTTGAGGGGGCGGTTGTACTGCTCAATGAACTGTGTGTACTTCTCCGGATCCTTCTCCGCCATCTTCTCGAGTTCCCCGAGGACCTTTTTGACGGAGCTACTCTTGATGTTGGCGAGGATGCGGTTCTGCTGGAGGATCTCTCTGCTCACGTTGAGGGGCAGATCCTCGGAGTCGATAACGCCCCGGAGAAAGCGCAGGTAGGCAGGCATGAGCTCCTTTTCGTCGTCGGTGATAAAGACGCGCTTTACGTAGAGCTTTACCCCGCTCCTGTAGTCCACCTGGTACATGTCGAAGGGCGCCTTCCTGGGAATGTAGAAGAGGGTGGTGTACTCCATCGTCCCCTCCGCCTGGGTGTGGAGATAAAAGAGGGGATCCTCGGTGTCGTGGCTGATGGCGCGGTAGAACTCGTTGTAGTCCTCCTCGGTGAGCTCGTTCTTCGGCTGCTTCCACAAGGCGGTGGCGACGTTAGCCTGCTCGGTGACCGGCTCCTTCGACTTCTCCTTTCCCTTGTCGTCGTACTCGCTCTTGGTGTAGTGGAGGTAGATCGGAAAGGCGATGTGGTTGGAGTACTTCCGGATGATATCCTCGATCTGCCACCGGTTGGCAAACTCCTTGCCCTCTTCGCTCAGGCGGAGGGTGATGGTTGTCCCCTGCTCCTCCCGGGTCGAGTCGGTTATCTCGTACTCCCCTTTACCGTCGGATACCCACTGGTACGCCTGCTCCTCCCCGGCCTTCCGGCTCACCACCTCGATCCTGTCGGCCACCATAAAGGCAGAGTAGAACCCGACGCCGAACTGTCCGATCAGGTTGGAATCCCTCTGCTTGTCCCCGGTGAGCTGGGCGAGAAAACTCTTTGTGCCGCTTTTTGCGATGGTGCCGAGATTCTCCACGAGATCGTCCGCGTTCATGCCGATCCCGTTGTCCCGAACCACGATCCAGGCGTGATCGCTCTCGTCGAACTCGATGTCGATCCGGGGCGCAAAATCGAGACTCTTGAAAGCGTCATCGGTAAGGGTGAGATACTTGAGTTTGTCCAGAGCGTCGGACGAGTTGGAGACAAGCTCCCGCAGAAAGATCTCCCGGTGAGAGTAGAGACTGTGGATGATAAGCTGCAGAAGCTGGTTAACCTCGGTCTGGAACTGATGTTTTGCCATAGTACGGCTCCTCCGCGTTAGATATATGAATCGTTGTAGATAAGAAGAATGGACCCGCCCCTAGGGCGGGCCGAGCGTGGAAAAGATACCGAGGAACGGCGGATGAGGCAATTGCCCCGGGCGTGCCCCGGCTGCCGCCGCCGCCCGGGCTCAGCTCGCCCACGGGGCGGCGACGGCCGGGCTCAGCTCACCCGCGGGCTGCCGGCGGCCTCGAGAGCCTCGAGCTTTGCCCCGGGCTCGGCGAAGCGGCTCAGGAGTATCATCGCCGCGATGATGTACGGTTTGTAGCTCGCCTGCTTGTAGAGGGGCACCCGGTAGCGGTCGAAAACGGTCGCGGCGACCTCTCCCTGCTCGCTGCTCACCCCGCTGATATCCGCCGGCAGACAGTGCATGTAGAGGGCGCTGCCGCCGTTGGTCTTCTTCATCAGCTCCTCTGTGCACTCCCAGTCGGCGTGCTCCCTGTTCTGTGCGAGGAGCTCGGTCTCAAGCTCCCTGATACCCGCCTCGTCACGCTCCTCGTAGAGTTGGGTGCGCTTTTCCATCGCCCCGAAGGGTGCCCAGCTCTTCGGGTAGACAATATCCGCCCCCTCGAACGCCTCGGCCATGGAGTTCGCCCGGCTGAAGCTCCCCCCGGACGCGTTCGCCTGCTTTGCGGCGATCTGCTCAACCTCCGGCATGATCTCATACCCCTCGGGGTGGGCAAGAACAACATCCATCCCGAAGCGGCTCATCAGTCCCACCACTCCCTGAGGCACCGACAGCGGTTTGCCGTAGGAGGGGCTGTACGCCCAGGTCATGGCAATTTTCTTGCCCCGGAGGTTTTCAACTCCTCCGAACTGGTGGATGAGGTGAAGAACGTCCGCCATCGTCTGAGTCGGGTGGTCGATGTCGCACTGCAGGTTTACCAGGGTCGGGCGCTGCTCGAGGACTCCCTCGGCGTGCCCCTCAGCCACGGCTTTCGAGACCTCCCGCATGTAGGCGTTACCCTTGCCGATGTACATGTCGTCACGGATACCGATGACGTCGGCCATAAAGGAGACCATGTTCGCCGTCTCCCGGACCGTCTCACCGTGGGCGATCTGACTCTTGCCCTCGTCGAGATCCTGCACCTCGAGGCCGAGGAGATTGCAGGCGCCGGCAAAGCTGAACCGGGTGCGGGTAGAGTTGTCTCTGAACACGCTTATCCCAAGCCCCGAGTCGAACAGCCGGCTCGAGATGTTCCGCTCCCGGAGCGCCCGGAGGGCGTCGGCGACGAGGAAGGTCGCCTGGATCTCATCGTCCGTCTTCTCCCAGGTGAGGAGAAAATCCTCGAGGTACATCTTGTCGGTGGCGAGGCCCTCGAGCTCGCCTGTCATGTCGCGGAGTTTCTTCTCCATCCCAATTGCTCCTTGCTTCTGTGCTGCTGTGCTGCTGTGCTCCAGCCCGCGGATCTCCCGCCGCTGTCGCGCCGTATCTGTATCCGATCGTCTCAGGCGCCGCCTCTGAAGGCGGCCGGGGACGGTTAGATCCCCGCCTCCCGGTAGAGCCGGGAGGCTGCGCGGTTCGCCTCCCGGACAAGCTCCTCCTCATCCACTCCCACCAGCCTCCCGGCCTCGACGACAACCTTCCCGTTGACGATCGTCCAGGCGGTGCCGTGGTTGTACCCCGAGAAGATAAGCGCCCCGAGGGGGTCGGAGAGAGCTCCGGCGTACTCGAGTTTATGCAGGTCAAACAGCGCGATATCCGCCGCCCACCCCTCCTCGAGGCGGCCGACCCCGGGAAAGTTGAGGAGCTTCGCGCCGTTCTCGGTGCCCATACGAAATACGTCCCGGGCGGTCAGGGCGTCGGCGCCCTTTGTCACCCGCTGCAAAAGCATCGCGTTTCGCACCTCCCCTAACATATCCGAGGTGTCGTTGGAGGCGCTTCCGTCGACCCCGAGGCCGACGTTTATGCCTGATCCCAGCATCTCCGGTACCCGGCAGATCCCGGAGGCGAGGCGCATGTTGCTCGTGGGACAGTGGGCGATGTGAGAGCCTGTGGCGGCGAGGGTCTCGAGCTCGGCGTCATCAAAGTGGATGCCGTGGGCAAAAAAGACGTCGGGGCCGACAAAACCACACCGCTCCATGAGGGCAAGGGGTCGTACGCCGGCGGTCTGGAGGCAGTAATCGTTCTCATCGACGGTCTCGGCGAGATGGGTGTGGAGAAGCACCCCCCGATCCCGGGCGAGGGCGGCGGTATCCTTGAGGGACGCCTCGGAGACACTGAAGGGGCTGCACGGGGCGAGGGCTACCTTGCGCATCGACAACTCCCCACCGTCATGATAGGCGTCGATCACCCGCTCGGAGTCCCGGAGGATCTCCGCCTCGGTCTGGACAACCGAGTCCGGCGGCAGACCACCGTCCTTCCTCGAGAGGCTCATGGAGCCCCGGGTCGGGGAAAACCTGATTCCCGTCTCCCCGGCGGCTTCGAACTGCGTCCCCATGATATCCGCCGCCACCCCCCGGGGGTAGAGGTAGTGGTGATCGGTCGCGGTGGTACAGCCGGTTTTAAGGAGCTCCGCGGTGGCGAGAAGGGTGGACCAGTAGATCGCCTCCCGGTCCACGTGCTTCCACACCTCGTAGAGGTAGACGAGCCAGTCAAAGAGCTTGGCGTTCTGGACCGCCGGCAGATTCCGGGTGAGGGTCTGATAGAAGTGGTGGTGCGTGTTGACAAGCCCCGGGATCACCACGCATCTCGAGGCGTCGATTACCCGCGCCTCCCCGGGCGCCTCGATCTCATCGGCGATCCGGCTGATCCGGTTGCCCTCGATGAGCAGGTCGACCCCGGAGCTTCCGGGGTCATCGGCGTGGCGGACGAGGTAAAAGCAGTTTTTGAGAAGAATCACCGAGCCTCCCTCCCCCTACTGAGAGCTCCCGTGCCCGCCGAGGAGCGGGGCCCTCGCAGCTCCATACGCTTGCCCATGGCGAGGCTCAGCGGCGCCGGAGGCGGACCCGGTCGTTGAACTCGGTTATCAGCTCGTCCAGGGGCTCCCGGGTGGCGTAGATCTGCTGCCAGTACTCCCGGTCGTACCACTGCCTGTTGATTTCCTCGATGCTCTTTCCCTGCTGTTCGACCCAGGTGTAGTACTTGAGGTTGTGCACCCGTTTTCGCTCATCGTAGCGCAGCTCCAGGAGGTTGTCGGTACCGAGCTGCTGGATCATCTCGAAGTCCGCGATCGCGTTGTCCCGGGTGTACTGCCCCCGCTCGGCGTTGAGCTCCTCGAGACGGGAGGTGTAGAGCTCCTCGGAGTCGGTAAAGACGGTGATCACCAGATCCTCTCCGGTGAGCTCGTAGTACTTGGCAAACTTGATCGCCGTCATCACGTTGCAGACGCAGCTGATGCCGAGCTGGTCGAGGTTATCCACGATCTCCGCCGCGATGCCCCGCTCTTTGAGATACGCCCGCCCCGCAGGCTCGTTAAAGAGCCTGAACGCCCGGATCGTATGCTCGTCGTCGATCGCAACGACCATGTCGGTGTTCTTGACGTTGTGGATCCACGGTACGTGCTTGTCGCCGATGCCCTCGATCCGGTGTCCCCCGAATCCGTTGGCCAGGAGGGTCGGGCACTGGAGCGCCTCGCTCACCGCGAGCTTCGCGCCGGGATACACCTCCTTGAGGTACTCACCGGCGGCGGTAGTTCCCGCGGAGCCTGAGGAGACGCAGGTGCCCGCAAAGCGGTCCCGGGGCCCCATCTCCCTGTTGAGAACCTTTTCCATCGCCCTGCCTGTTACCTCGTGGTGCCAGAGGTGGTTTCCCATCTCCGCGAACTGGTTGAAGATAAAGATCTTGTCTCCCCGCTCCGCGGTGAGTTCGTGGCACTTGTCGAAGATCTCCTTGACGTTGGACTCGCATCCCGGGGTGGCGATGGTCTCATCCGCCATCTTCTCGAGCCAGCGAAAACGCTCCTTGCTCATCTCCTCCGGGAGGATCGCCACGGATCGGCACGCAAGAAGCCGGGAGATGTAGGCGCCCCCGCGACAGTAGTTGCCCGTAGAGGGCCAGACGGCCATGTTTTTTTCCGGGTCGAACTGTCCGGTCACCAGGGTCGGGGCGAGACAGCTGTAAGCCGCTCCCACCTTGTGCGCTCCGGTGGGAAACCACTTTCCCACGAGCCCGATAATCCGCGCGTCCACCCCGGTGAGCTCTTTGGGCATCACCATGTAGTTGACCCCGTCGTAGGTACCGCCGTCCCGGCGCGGTTCGTTCTCCCAGGTCACCCGAAAGAGATTGCGGGAGTGGACCTCGTCGGTACCGATCCCCTGCAGCTCCTCCTGGATCTCCTCAGGGATCGTCTCGGGATTCGCCATCTGGGCGTAGGTTGGAAGAACGATGCCCTGTCGTGCGCAGAGAGCCGCGTTCTTCTCTATCTGTTTCTCGTTCAGTGTGAGATCAATCATTCTTCCTCCAGATTCCCGCGTTTCGATAGGTTACGCCCCGCCCCCGGCTGTCCTCAAGCGAGGCCGACACCCTTTCTCGCGGAGTCGATATCCTTGAGACCGCTCCCGGTGATGAGGAGCACCACCGTCGCGTCCCTCGGCAGCTCCTCCGCTATCTCAAACAGTCCCGCCGCCGCCGCCGCCGCCGCCGGCTCCGAGAACAGACCGGTCAGGGAGGCGAGCCGATGCTGCGCCTCGAGGATCGCCTCGTCGGAAACGACGATAGCCCGACCACCGTGGTTGCGCAACCGCTGGAGGGCAAAGTAACCGGCGCTCGGCACATCCACGGATATCGAATCGGCGATCGTGTGGGCCGCCACCGGCTCCCCAAAGCTCCCGGTCTCCAGCGCCCTGCTTATCGCGGCGGATCCCTCGGCCTGGACCATGCAGATCGTCGGCACCTTCTCGGCGAACCCGAGACGCACGAGGTCCTCGAATCCTTTGTAGACCCCGCTCAGTATCACCCCATCCCCCGCGGAGAGGAAGAGGTAGTCCGGCGAGCGCATGCGGAGCTGCTGAAAAATCTCGAGGGAGACGCTCTTTTTCCCCTCGATAGTGAGGGGGTTGTACCCGGTGTTTCTCGAAAGCCCGCCGTGCTCCCGGGTGTAGGCGAGGGCTTGGGCAAAGGCGTCGTCGTAGCTGCCCTCCACCCGGATGACATCCGCCCCGTACTGCATCGCCTGGGTGAGCTTGGCCGCGGGCGCCGAGGCGGGGAGGTAGAGGCGAACCTCGAGTCCCGCCGCGGCTCCCACCCCGGCCATGGAGCTTCCGGCGTTGCCGGTGGAGGCGACAACAATCCGTGTTATGCCCCTCGACCGGGCAAAGGCGGAGACGAGAAAGCTCGCCCGGTCCTTGAGGCTCCCGGTAGGGTTGAGGGTGTCATCCTTGATGTAGAGCCCCGGGATGCCGAGGAGATCCCGCATTCGCTGAGGCTCCCAGAGGGGGGTGTTACCCACGGGGATCGAAGGAAACCAGCTGCCCTCCACCGGCAGAAGATCGAAGACGCTCCACTCCCCGGGCCCCGGGGGGTCCCCGGTTATCTCCACCTCCAGGATGCCCCGGAGCGGCTCCCTCGGGCGTTGCTCTGCGCAGCAGTCGGGACAGAGGAGCGTCTGTGGGTCGATAGCATAGTGTCGCCCGCACTCACTGCAGCGATAGCGAAACGAGAGCATCCCTAGAGAGCCTCGCTGAGGATGTAGGGGAGCATGGCGTAAAAGGCGCTGCAGATCTCGAGGTCCTCAACCCGGGTCATCTCGTTCGGGGCGTGGGCCTGGTCCTCGTCCCCGGGACCAAAACCGATCCCCGGCACACCGTGCATCCCCGTCGCCGAGACGAGGTTGGTGGAGAAGGTCCACTTGTCGATCACCGGCGCCTTTCCGTAGAGGCTCTCGTACGCCCTGGCGCCGGCCTCGACGATGCGGTGATCCTCCGGGGTCTTCCAGGTGGGAAAGTAGAGCTCCTGCCCGTAGTCGGCGTTCCGCCAGCCCCGGCGGGTGTACTCGGGCAGAGTCACTTCAACCTTCTCCTCCCCCTCACCGATCGCCTCGGCGATCTTCGCCTTGACCTGGGCGATGGCGAGCTCCTTGTCCTCCCCCCAGGTGAGACGCCGGTCGAGGTAGAGCATCGCCTCGTCCGGGACGGCGCACTGGGAGGGGCCGTGAACATCGATCTGGCTGACCACCACCGTCCCCTTGCCGAGAAAGCCGTCCTCGTCAGGCTCGAGGGAGGCGTTGAGCTCCTCCATGGCGAGGGCGGCCCGGGCCGCCTTGTACGCCGCGGAGACACCCCGTTCCGGAGCGCTTCCGTGGGAGGAGACCCCGGTGAGGCGCACCTGCATCTCCATCCGGCCCCGCTGCCCCCGGTAGAGGCGGCAGCTTGTCGGCTCGGTGGAGACGATAAAGTCAGGTTTGAGCCCCTCCTCCTCGATGAGGTAGCGCCAGCACATCCCGTCGCAATCCTCCTCCATCACCGTAAAGGTGAAGTAGACCGAGTACTGCCCGTCGTAGCCGAGCTCCTTGAGTATCCGGCCGGCGGTGATCGCCGCGGCCACCCCGCCCTTCTGGTCCGAGGTGCCCCGACCGTAGACGATGCCGTCCTCAATATCCCCGGAAAACGGGTCGCGCTGCCACTGCCCGGGGTCTCCGGTCTCGACGGTGTCGATATGTCCGTCGACGGCAAGCTTCTTGGGGCCTGAGCCCACCCGGGCAACAACGCTGCCGAGGCCGTCTATCCACACCTCGTCGAATCCGTAGCCCTCGCAGAGCTCCTTCACCTTCATCGCCACGTTTTCTTCCTGGGCGCTGTAGGACTTGATTTTAACCAGCTCGCTCAGATTGCGGGCACTCTCCTCCCGGTAGCTTCGAGCCTTGGCGAGTATCTCCTTCGGGTCGGTCACAGTTGTCTCCTCATCCTGTTTCACGGTTCTATTTCGTTCATCCTGGCCCAGAGCCGTCGCGCCTGCTGCCTGGCCTCGGCGTAGATCGCATCCTCGTCGATCGGAAACCTGCGCTCCTCCATAACCAGACGACCGTTTATCATAACCGTTTCCACCACCCCCGAGGCGAGGCCGAAGGCGATATGAGCGGCGATGTTCTCGCCTGTCAGGGGCGTAGGGCTGCGATAGCTTCCGACAACCAGGTCCGCGGCGTAGCCCGCCTCGAGACGTCCGAAGGGGCGACCGAAGCTCTGCTCCAGGATCCGGTAGCCGGTGGTCATCGCCCGGAGAAAGTCTCCCGGCTGCATCGGCCCTCCCGCGTCCCGATGCTTGAAAAAGGCAAAGCGCATCTCCTCGAACATGTCGCCGCCGATGCCGTCGGTGCCGAGGGCGAGTCTCCCGTACTCCTGGAGCCTCCCGTTGTAGCCGACGCCGTTGTTCATGTTGCTCCGGCAGTTGTGCAGGAGGGTGGCACCCCGCCGGTTTATCAGCTCCGTCTCCTCCCGGCTGAGGTAGATCCCGTGGGCGAGCAGGGTGTTCTCCTCCAGCAGTGCGAACTCGTCAAGCCGTTCCACCAGGTCCTTTGCATAGGTGAGGTGGGAGTGGGAGACATCAAATGAGCCTTCGGCGAGGTGGACGTGGAAGCCGCGGCCGGTCTCCTCGCAGACATCGGCGAGGGCTGCGAGGGCGCTGTCCGGGAGGGTAAAGGGTGCGTGCCCCCCGATGTGCGCCTCCATGAGCCCGGACCAGCTCCCGGATCGCTTCTGTTCATCGATAGCCCGGGCAAATCGGCGATTCTCCTCGACTCCCTCAACCATCCCCGCCTCTCCGTGCCGGTCGGTCACCTCGTAGCAGGTGGAGCCGCGAAGCCCGGTCTCCTCAAAGCCGCGCCGGAGGGTTGAGAGGGAGCCGGAAATGCAGCTCGGGGAGGCGTGATGGTCGATAACCGCGGTGGTCCCGGATCGGATCGCGTCCATCGAGCAGATGAGACTCGAGGCGTAGAGGGTCTGCTCGTCATGAGCCCGGTCCATCCTCCACCAGAGCTGCCGGAGGATCGAGACGAAGTCGGGCATCTCACCGAGCTCTGCGATAATCCCCCGGGCGAGGCCGGAGTAGTAGTGGTGGTGGCTGCAGACCAGACCGGGAAAGAGAATTTTTCCGGTGCAGTCGATCTCCCGCTCCACCTCACCCTCAGGGCTATGCGGGGTCAGACTTGTTCCGACCGCCTTGATCTCCCTGCCCTCGACCAGCAGATCCATCCCCGCTCTGATCCCGGGCGGATCGAAGTCCATGAGGGTGGCGTTACGAAAGAGGATCACGATGAGCCCTCCGGGGTCGCCGGCTTCCGGCTTGTCGCCTCCACCGGACCGAAGAGGGAGGGGCGCAGGGCGTAGAGCTCCCTGAAAAGCTCGAGAAAGCGACGCTCCGCCTCGCTCTGTGCAGGCTCGTCGAGCTCGAGGCGCCCATCCCTCACCCTTCCGGAAAACTCATCACCCCCGAGACGCATCCACGCCTGCCCCTCGCCGAGGAACCAGCCGGGGTTTCCGCTCCCGCGGAAATCCAGGAGGGTCGAGAAGATCGTCGGCTTGTCGAGGGACGGATCCCCGTCCCAGGGGCAGAAGTGGCCGCAGTTGCCGCACTCGTTGCACAACCCGTCGAGATGGACAATCTGGTAGCCCCTGCCGGCTCCGGGGGCGGCGTGACCGCCCCGCCGGCTCGAACCCGCCCCGCCCCGGGCTGCCGGAAGGGGGAGGGCGAGGTTTGCCCGGTTCGGGCAGACCTCGACACACTTGTTGCAGAGGTAGGAGCACTCGAGACAGCGGCCGAGCTCCCGGCTTGCGAACGCCTCGGCCTCCCGCCCCGCAAGAGGCGACCCCTGGGTGTAGAGGGTGGACTTCTTTTCCAGAATCTCGAGCTCCTGGCGCTCCCGGTTAATCCCGGGATGCACGCTCTCCCTGCGGGGGACGCCGCCGAGGTCCCGGATCACCGCCTCGGCGACCTCCCGCCCCTCGGCGATAGAGGCGACCACCATGGAAGGCGCCCGCTCGCCGCCCCGGACCCGGTAGACAGCCCCGGCGCGGTC
>JBKHDM010000054.1:0-19922 GCA_046541355.1 Spirochaetaceae bacterium | reverse complement strand
TGGTGACCTCCGGGGAGAGGTGGAGGGGCTCGTACGCGGCGAGGCGGGCGCACTGGGCGGGGCGGGTGCATCCTTTCCCCTGGAGACCATCGCCGCCGAACCCGGCAGCAGTCCCCGGCGCAAGGACGGGGTCGCCAAGGTCCGGGGGGAGCGTCTGTTTGCGGATGACTACGCCGTCCCAGGAGCGCTCTACGGCGCCTTTGCTTTTTCCGAGTACGCCCACGCCCGGTTGATCGAGGTTGATACTGCCGCCGCCGAGGCGGTCGAGGGGGTGGTGACGGTTCTCACCGCCGCCGATCTGCCCGGGCGCAACGGCTACGGCCTCATGGTGCCCCATCAGCCGGTCTTTGCGGAGGGAGAGATCCGCTACCGGGGCGAGGTGATCGCCGCGGTCTTTGCCGAGAGCGAGGCGGTTGCCCGGGAGGCGGCCTCCCTGGTCCGGGGGAGCTACGAGCCGCTGAAGGCGATGATGGACCCTGTCGCAAACATGGACTCCGCCGCCCCCCGGCTCCACCCCGAGGGTAACATCGCCGAGCACTACGATTTTGTGAAAGGTGACCCCGATGCTGCCTTCGCCTCGGCGGATATCATAATAGAGGGTGAGTACGAAACTCCTTCGGTGGAGCACGCCTACCTCGAGCCGGAGGCGTGTCTGGCGGTTCCCGGCCCCGGGATTGAGGCGGCTGAGCGCTCCCGGGGCCCGAAAGAGGGTGAGGGCGCGGCTACGCTGCTGACGGTTTACACCTACAATCAGGGCTCCTACCGATTTCGGGAGATGATCGCCGCCTCCCTCGACCTGCCGGAGGAGGCGGTTCGGGTTGTGTATACCCCCTGCGGCGGCGGGTTCGGCGGCAAAGAGGAGCCGGCGATCCAGATCCCCTGCGCCCTCGCCGCGCACCTCACCGGTCGCCCCGCAAAGGTGCGGCTTAACCGGGAGGAGTCGATCCGCATCAGCACCAAACGCCACGCCGCGAAGATACGGATGCGCCACGCCGCGAAGGCCGACGGGACGATTCTCGCGGTGGAGTCCGAGGCGATCTGCGACGCCGGAGCCTACATGTCTCTCACCCAGCCGGTGGTCTTTCGGGCGACGGTTATGGCGAGCGGTCCCTACGACATTCCCAACATCCGGGCCGAGGCGGCGGGGGTCTATACAACCAAGAACCCTTCAGGCGCCTTTCGCGGCTTCGGGAGCACCCAGGTTACCTTTGCCGCGGAGATCCAGATGGACAAGATCGCCCGGACCGCCGGGGTCGACCCGATTGAGCTCCGAAAGCGCCACGCCCTCGCCCCGGGAAAGGTCAACGCCTTTGGTCACCGGCTTTCTGCGGGAGTCGGCTATCTCGGGACCCTCGAGGCGGTGGAGGAGGAGCTTGCCCGATACGCCCCGGCCCACCGGGAGCAGGAGGCGCGCGAGGCCGCCGCCGAGGGGCGAGAACCGAGAAAAATCGGTGTCGGTATCGCAAGCTCCTACAAGAATGTCGGCCTCGGCAAAGGGGTGCCCGACGGCGCCGGGGCGGTGGTGGAGGTTGACGAGAGGGGCAACGCCACGGTCTACGTCGGGGCCACCGATATGGGCCAGGGCTCGGACACCGTCTTTGCCCAGATCGCCGCCTCGCAGCTCCCGATACCCTACGACCGGATTACCGTCGTTTCCAGCGACACCGGACGGTGTCCCGACGGCGGCATGACAACCGCCTCCCGGCAGACCTTCGTCACCGGAAACGCCGTGCGCCTCGCCGCCCGGGAGATGGCCGAGCGGCTCAGCGCCGCCGGGGCTCCCGCGGGAGCTCTCCCCCCGGAAAAGCGCGCGCTCCGGGTAGAGCGATGGTATGACGCTCCAAAAACCTACCCCCTCCAGCATGTCGCCGACAGCCGCGCGGGAGTTCCGGAGGAGGAGTTTGGCGTTCACTTCGGCTACTGCTTCGCCTCTCAGGCGGTGATCATCGCCATGGATCCCGACAACCGCGGGTTCGAGATTCTCCGGGTGATCGCCGCCCAGGACGCAGGCAGGGTGATCCACCGGCAGAACGTGCTCGGCCAGATCGAGGGTGGGGTGATGATGGGCCTCGGCTACGGGCTCCAGGAAACGTACGAGGTCGATGACGAGGGCGCAGGGGCGAGGAGCCTCCGGGAGCTCGGGGTCGTCCGGTGCAAGGATATGCCGGCTGTCACCTCCCGGATCATCGAGGAGCCCCACCCTGACGGGCCCTTCGGGGCGAAGGGCCTTGGAGAGGTCCCCCTCAACCCGACCGCCCCGGCGATCGCCAACGCTATAGCCGACGTTACCGGTTTCCACCCGAGGAGCCTGCCAATTCGCCTGAGTTGACAGGATGATACCATCGCCATAGAGTGAAAAGTGCACGCTTCGGCGTGTCTCACAGGGGGTATTCCACCATGGGTGATTCCATAAGCAGACCGGCCCGACGGGTTGACGCAGACGCAAAGTCCCGGGGTGAGGCGCGGTATATAGCGGATTACCAGTTCAGCGGTCTGAAAAAGGCGCTCTATATCCGCTCTCCCGTTGCCCGGGGAGTGATACGCGCCGTCGAGCCGCCCGAGCTCCCGGAGGGTTACCAGTTCGTCACAGTCGCTGATATTCCGGAGGGTGGAAAAAACGCCGTCCCGATGATCAGCGACGACTGGAAGGTCTTTGCGGAGGGGGAGGTTCGCTACCTCGGTGAGCCTCTCGGGCTTCTCGTTGGACCGGAGCAGGAGACGCTCCTCGAGCTCGCCAAGGGCTTCACCATAGATATCGAGGAGCGGCAGGCGGCGTTTAGCGAGGAGGAGGGGATCAACCTCGTCGGTGGGCCGATCCACGGCAAGGACAACCTCTTTTCCGAAAAAACAGTGGAGAAGGGCGACCTCCAGGAGGCGTTTCGCACCGCGAGCCGGGTCTACGAGGACAGCTTCGAGACCGGGATTCAGGAGCACGTCTATATGGAGCCCCAGGGTGTGGTGGGGACCGTCGAGGAGGGGCAGCTGGTTATCTACATCTCCACCCAGTGTCCTTTCTACGTCCGAAAAGGGGTGGCCGGAGCGTTGGGGGTAGCCCCTGAGAAGGTCACCGTACGCCAGAGCGTTACCGGAGGCGGTTTCGGCGGTAAGGAGCACTATCCCGACACCCTCGCCGCGGCAGTTGCCGTGGCTGTCGGCAAGCTCGGTGGACCGATCCAGCTCATCATGGAGCGGGAGGAGGACATGCTCTACTCCACCAAGCGTCACCCGAGCAAGCTCCACTTTCGGGCGGCGGTGGATGAGCACAACCGGATTATCGGCCTCGACGTCGATGTAGTGATCAACGCCGGGGCGTATGAGAGCGGCTCCGGGGTCGTCCTCCAACGGGCGATGTTCACCTCCTCCGGTGTCTACGACATACCCAACATCCGCGTCCACGGCAGGGCTGTGTGCACCAACACCGTCCCCAACGACGCCTTTCGCGGCTTTGGAGCGCCCCAGGCGCTCTTCGGGGTGGAGGGTATCTTTACCCACATTGCCCGGCACCTCGGGATCGACGAGGCGGAGTTCAGACTTGCCCATATGGTCAAGAAGGGGTCGGTCACCGTAACCAGCGGCCGGATCAGGGAGAACGTCGTCCTCCCGGAGATGTTGGAGCATGTTCTCGCCCGCAGCGGCTACCGGAAAAAACGGGACTCCTACGGTCTCGGACGGTGGCGGGGGATCGGCATATCCACCTTTCAGCACGGTAGCGCCTTTACCGGCAGCGGTGAGCGGGACATCATCAAAGCGAAGGTGGCGATCAAGCGCCACGCCGACGGCCGGCCGGAGATAAAAGTCTCCACCGTGGAGATCGGGCAGGGGGCGGTAACCACCCTCCGAAAGATCGTAGCCGAGGAGCTTGGGATCCCGGTAGAGGATGTTCTCTACCACGACCCGGATACCTCCGGTGTCCCGGACTCCGGGCCCACCTGCGCCTCCCGGTCGGTGGCGGTGGTCGGCTACCTCCTCCAGGAGGCGGCAAAGAAGCTCAAAGCGCGCATGGAGGAGCCCGGGGAGTTTGAGGTGCAACATAGCTACGAGCATCCGCCGGGACTTGAGTGGGACCAGGAGACCTTTACCGGTGACGCCTACCCCTCCTACTCCTGGGGTGCAAACGTGGTGGAGGTGTCGGTTGATCCCTACACCTACGAGGTAACGGTTGAGGGAGTCTGGACCGCCTACGATATCGGTCGCGCCATCGACGAGCTCGTCGTTCAGGGGCAGATCGAAGGCGGCGCGAGTCAGGGCCTCGGCTACGCCGCCCTCGAGCGGATGGAACTCGGCGAGGGCCGCTACCGACAAGTTACGATGGCGGACTACATGATTCCTACCTCTCTCGACTTTCCGCCGATCTACTCAAAGCTCTTCGACAACCCCTACGAATACGGACCCTCCGGCGCCAAAGGCGCGGGGGAGGTTGTCTTTGACGGTATCGCCCCGGCTCTCGCCGCGGCGGTGGAACAAGCTATTGCTGCTCCGGTTCGGGCGATACCGGTCTGCCCGGAGCGTATTGCGGAGATACTGCGTGAACGAGGAACTACGGGAGATACAATTCACCCTCAATGGACAGAAGCGCTCCATCACCGTCAACCCGATCCGGCGGTTACTTGACGTCCTGCGGGATGACCTTGAGCTGACGGGCACCAAAGAGGGGTGCGGCGAGGGTGAGTGCGGCGCCTGCTCGGTTATCATCGACGGGCGGCTGATGAACTCCTGCATCCTCGCAGTCGGCGTCGTCGAGGGCGCCTCGGTTGAGACGATCGAGGGCGTCCGGGAGACGCCCCGGGGCGCGCAGATCATCGAGGAGTTCGGTCGGGAGGGCGCGGTGCAGTGCGGATTCTGCATACCCGGGATGGTGGTCGCTACCGACTACCTCCTGCGACGTAACAGCTCCCCCTCCGAGGAGGATATCCGTCAGGGCATCTCGGGTAATCTCTGCCGCTGCACCGGCTACGACCGTATCGTCGCGGCTATCGCCGGGGCGTCGAGGAGCGCAGAGGGATGAAAAACTGGTTCAGACCGGAAAACCTCGCCGAGGCCCTCGAGATTCGAAGCCGTGAGACGGTGGTTCCGATGGCCGGTGCGACGGATCTCTACGTCCGCAACCGACGGGGCGGGGGCCTCCCCCCTCAGCTCGACCGTCCGATTCTCTACATCGGTCATCTCGAGGAACTGCGGAACATCGAGGTCTCGGAGAGGGAGATCCGCCTTGGCGCCGCGGTTACCTATACCGACCTGATGGAGCACCCCGAGGTGCCGGCGCTCCTGCGCTCCGCTGCGGCAGAGCTCGCCGCCCCGGCCCTCCGGAACGTCGGGACCCTCGGCGGAAACATCTGCAACGCCTCCCCGGCGGCGGACGCGGTCTGTCCCCTCTACGCCCTCGACGCCCTCTGCGAGGTGCGGTCCGCCGGCGGAAGCAGGGAGCTCCCGGTGGAGGAGCTCATAACCGCGCCGGGACGCACGGTTATCCGGGAGAACGAGCTTCTGACCTGCGTTCGCATCCCCCGCAGGGGTGAGGGTGTCTGGTTCTACAAGAAGGTGGGAACCCGCCGGGCCAACGCGCTGTCCAAGCTCTCCCTGGCCGCCAGGGCGACCCTGGTAGCCGGGAAGCTCGAGGAGGTGGCTATCGCCCTCGGGGCGGTGGGGCCGAGGGTGCTGCGCTCAAAGGAGATCGAGGGCCGGATGACAGGCCCCCTCCACGCACTCGAAACGCAGCTCCAGGATATCCTCGCGAGTTACCGGGAGCTGGTGACGCCGATCGATGACCAGCGCTCCACCGCTGCCTACCGCGAGGAGGTCGCGGTAAACCTGGTGCGCCAGTTTATAACCGAGCGCCTCCTGGAGACCGTCCCGGTCTGATAAGCGCCGTCCGTAGCCGGAATGCGGCCCCGGCGGAAGTATCGCCTCGCCGAAACCGGGGCCAAAGCTGAGCGATTGTCTCCACAATTGACTCTGTGGTATAGTAGTCGGGCAGGTAGGTGATGAAATTGATTCGACTGCTTGCCCTTGTGCTGCTCGGGGTTGGGTTTTCGACTACCCCGACGGCCGGAGAGAACGGTGCACCGGGGCTCCTCGACTTTCGTTCTCATCGGTTTGAGGAGCGGGGCATCGTCGAGTTGAATGGGCAGTGGCTCATCTTCTGGGAGGAGCTTCGCCACCCCGCCACGCTTATGGAGGCGAGCCTTTCACAGCTCGCCGCAGCCTCGGATGGTACCTTTGAGATGCCCCACACCTGGAACAGCTGGGAGCACGAAGGCGAGGCTGTCGGAGGGCTCGGCTACGCAACCTTCGTTGTCGATCTCCTCCTGCCCCCGGATCTGGGCGAGGCGGCCCTCTGGGTTCCAAACGCCTCCACCGCCTACAAGCTCTGGGTCGACGGCAATCTCGTCGCCGAGAGCGGAACGCCCGGGCCCGATAAAGAGCGATCCGATCCCCACTACGTCATGAACACCGCCTCCTTCCCGGTACGGGGTGAGGCGAGCCGGATGGTCCTGCAGGTCTCAAATTACCACCACCGACGGGGCGGGATGTGGAAGTCAATAAAACTCGGGACGTCCGACCAGATCTCCCTTCTCGACGTCCACGAGACCACCTATGACTATCTGCTGTTGGGTAGTTTTATCGCTCTCGGTCTGTTCAATCTCTTTCTCTATATTGCTAACCGGGAACGGAGGGTTCACCCGGACCGCGGAATCCTCGTGCCCCTTCTCCTTGGAGTCGTCTTCTTCGCCCTGGTCTTTCGGGTTCTGGTTACCGGTCAGATCCTTACCACCCGCCTCATACCGGAGTTCCCCTGGCAGTTGCAGCTGAGGATCGAGTATCTCTCGGCGATGGTTGTACTCATATCTTTTGCCTGGGTCGCGGACCGGACCTACCCTGGTGTGGTGCCCCGGGTCGTGATCTGGGGGATCTCCGGTTTTGTTGCGATAAACGCCCTGATCGCTCTCCTTTTTCCGGTGATTGTCTACTCCAGGGTGGTAACCAGTTACAACGTCATAAAGTCGATAACCCTCCTCGGGATGACCGTTCGCTACTTCGGCTGGGCCCTCAAAGGACACCGGGAGGCGTGGGCAATCGTCGGGGCGATCCTCATCTTTTTTCTTATCACCTTTGGAGAGACCCTCCATTACCGGGAGGTGATCCTCTCCCGGGACTTTGCTCCCGTGGGTTTCATTGTTACGCTTCTGAGTAACGACGAGGGCAACGAGACCCTGCTCTATCTCGCCTCCACCCTCGGTACCCTCGGTGTCATGCTTGTTCTTTTTAATATCTTTGTCCTCAAGGTGTCGATCGCCTTTCTAAGGGGTGAGGAACGGCTTACTCCTCTCGATCCTCTCACCCTCTGCGACTCCTACGGCATTTCCCGGCGGGAGCTCGATATCCTGCAGCTCGTTGCTATGGGAAAGAGCAACAAGGAGATCGCGGCGGCCCTCTTTATCTCCGAGGGAACGGTGAAAAACCACCTCTACCGGATCATGCGCAAGCTCAAAGTGGGAAACCGCACGGAGATCGCCGTCCGCCTCTCCGGCTTCCAGCCTTCCGCCTAGGGGCAGCTGCGGGGGGTTGGAGGTATCAAGAAGCGTGTTGTTTTTTCGGCCTAAAACTCGGCACCAGAAGGATTTGGCCCGTGAAACGTTGTAATCGGGTTAAATCTTTGTGCCAAAAAGAATTACGACGGATTAACAACACGCTTCTTGATACTAACGGAGGGGTTACTCCCGGGGTGCGCTACTGTTGCGCCACGGTCGTCCAGAGCCCGTCGGCCGCGGCGGAGCGCTCGGCGGCGTCGAGGACTAATTGCGTTTTGAGTCCGTCATGGATGCCGGGAGAAGGCTCCTCTCCCGCCTCGATCGCCCGAATGAAGCGGTACTGACTCTCGGCGTGGGCGCGCTCCCAGCCGATCGGCGCCCGGGGTGGCGGCGCCGCTGCACCGGGGTAGTTCTGAACGGTCTCGAGTCGCTGCCATCCGCGCCGGCCACCGTAGGAGCCTTTCGGCCGTTGCTCGTCATAGTAGTAGAGAAAGGCCGGGTCCATCAGGTTGAAATGGAGGGCTCCCCTCTCGCCGTAGATCCAGATTCTCAGGTCGTCGAGGGTGCCGGTCGCGAGGCGGGACGCCTCGATCGACCCCACCGCACCGCCGTGCATCCTCGCCTGGAGCCACGCTACGTCGTCCACGGTGACCGCTCCCTTCTCCTTCGATCCTTTTTCCACGGGGCGCTCATGGATAAAGGTCTCGAGATGGCCCTGGACGGATTCGAACTCCCCCACCAGGTAACGGACGAGGTCGATCACGTGGGACCCGAGGTCCCCGAGGGCTCCGGAACCACCCTCTTCCTTTTTCATGCGCCAGCTCAATGGTCGATCGGGATCCTGGTAACCGGTGTGGAGGTACTCCGCCCGGAAGGTGTAGACCCTGCCGATCGCCTGGGAGTCGACAAGCTCCTTCGCCCTCTGGATCGCCGGAAAGAAGCGGTACTGAAAGACGATCCCGAAGGGGAGAGAGGCGTCGTTCACGACCCTCGCGATAGCCCGGGCATCCTCTATGGTTCCCGCGAGAGGTTTCTCGCAGTAGACCGGCTTACCCGATGCAAGGGCCGCCTTGACCAGTGGGAGGTGGAGATGGTTCGGCAGGGTGAGGTCGATCATGTCGATGTCCTGCGCCTCGACCAGCTCCTCGAGACTCGTACCCGCCTCGAGAAATCCTGCCTCCCCCCGGGCAGCCTCGGCGCTCTCACGCCGGGAGGTGCAAACCCGTTGCAGCACCGGGGTCGGCACGCTCCCGGGATAGATGAGGGGTAGTGCCCGGTAACCGAGGGCGTGGACCCGCCCGATTCCGCTGTAACCAGCCATTCCTATTCGTACTCTGCTTCGCATGATTCGGAAGCGCCTCCTGTCGCGCCGGGGCAGCCGCGCCCCGGGGCTGTCGCGCCCGGGCAGCCGCGGCCCGAGAGTCTGGGCCGTCGCGGCCGGGAGCTGCTACGCCTCGGACCCGGCGAGTCCCGGTGTAACCAGTGAGGGCTCCGGATGTTCCCGCTTGCCTGCGGCCATGAGGGCGCCGATGTGCTCGACATCCGCCTCGTGGCGGTCGACGGTGCCGACTATGCGGCCGGCGTAGATCACCGCGATCCGGTCCGAGAGGGTCTGGATCTCGTCGAGGTCCTCCGAGATCAGGAGGATGGCGGTGCCCGCATCCCGCTGGGTGAGGAGCATCTTATGAATGTACTCCGAGGCGCCTATGTCGACACCTCTGGTAGGCTGGGATGCGATGAGTACCGAGGGCTGCCTCGACAGCTCCCGGGCGAGGATCAACTTCTGGATGTTGCCACCGGACAGATGCTTGAGGGGGGTATCGAGAGCCGGGGTCTTTACGGCGTACTCCTTGACCAGACGGCTCGCGTGGCGCTGCATCTCGCCAAATCGGAGAAAGAGCCATCGCCTGAAGCCGGGAGCCTCGTGGTCCCGGAGAAAGACATTTTCCTGCACCGAGAACTCTCCTATCGCGCCGTCCCGCATCCGCTCCTCCGGGATAAAGGAGAGCCCCGCCCTGACCCGCTCGTTGAGCGTGGCGTGGGTCATCTCCTCGCCCATGATGTGAACGGTTCCCGCACTCGCCCTTCGCATGCCCGCGAGAGCCTCGGCAAGCTCCCGCTGACCGTTTCCCGAAACTCCTGCGATTCCGAGAATCTCCCCGCCGTGGACCGTTAGATCGACACCCCGGACGATCTCCTCCCCCCGATCACCCTGGACGTGGAGGTTGGTAATCCGAAGGCCCTGCTCCCTCGGGTTAGCCTCCCGGCGTTCATACCTCTTGAGCTCCCGGCCGACCATGAGTCGTATGAGATCCTCCCTGGTTACTTCGCCGGTCTTCCGGGTGCCGACGGTGACCCCATCCCGAAGTACCGTGACCCGGTCACTCACTTCGAGGACCTCGTGGAGTTTGTGGGAGATAAACAGCAGCGAGTGCCCATCCCGGATCATCCGCTTGAGGGTGACAAAGAGGTCGCTCACCTCCTGAGGGGTGAGAACCGCGGTGGGTTCATCGAGAATGATCAGGCTCGCCCCGAGGTCGAGGGCTTTGAGTATCTCCACTCGCTGCTGTTCACCGACCGACAGCTGCCAGACCCGGGCGTCCGGGTCGACCTTGAGGCCGTACTCCCGGGAGAGCATTCGGATACGCTCGCTCACCCGGTCGAGGTCGAGGCGCACCCCCCGGGAGGAGGGCTGCCCGAGGGCGACGTTCTCCGCGACCGTCATCGTCGGCACCAGCATAAAGTGCTGATGGATCATTCCGATGCCCGCACGAATAGCGTCGGCGGGGGAGCGAAAGAGGACAGGTTCTCCGTTGATACGAATCTCACCCTCGTCGGGCTGGTACATCCCGTAGAGTTGTCGCATCAAGGTGCTCTTGCCTGCCCCGTTTTCACCGAGGATAGCGTGGATCTCTCCGGACCTCAGGTCGAGGGTCACACCGTCGTTCGCCCGGACACCCGGGAAGCTCTTCACGATGTTAACCATCTCCATGTGGTCGATTTGGGCCGGTCCGCCTCGCTTCTCCATCTTTCGCTCCTTTTCCGCCGAGCCGTTGCCGTTATGGGTTCACTATGATGGACCCGTCAATGATACCCTGAATCGCCTCCTCCGCCGAGTCAACAGCCTCCTGGGGGATGTCGAAATCCTCGTTGTACGCCATCCGTAGTCCGCCGTTGGAGAGGGAGAGAATGTAGGACTCCCCTCCGTAGATGCCGTTCTGAGCGTTGGAGATCATCTCTGTGAGCATGTCCCTCCAGTCGTAGACCTGGGATGCGACGACAAGTTCCGGCGCGAGGGTGGTCTGGTCCGCCTGCGTACCGAACCAGAGGACGTCCCCTGCTTCCTGGGCGGCTCCGACGGATCCCACCACCGACTGGGAGGAACCGGTGAGAATGTCCGCGTCGTTGGAGATGTGGGTCTGAGCGGCTGCGGTCATAAGAGCGACGTCGGAGAAACTCCCGGTCCAGGTCTGGGAGACTCGCGCTTCCGGGTTTACCGATTCCACACCCTGGACGAATCCGCTGATGTAGGTTCTCGCGTCTCCGACATCAACCGGTCCTGTTACACCGATACGACCGGTCTCGGTCATGATTCCCGCCATTACGCCGTTTACGAAACCGCCCTCCTCGGCGGCTGCGGTATAGGCGTAGACGTTGTCGAGCCCAAAGGTGTCGACGTCGGTCCCCCAGGCGAAGGCGGTATCCGGAAAGTCCGGGGCAAGGTCCTCGACAAAGGTTCCGTACTGGGAGCCGTGGGCGATCACCAGGTCATAACCCTGGGAGGCGTAGTCCCGGACGGCGGCGGAGGCGTCGGGAACATTGAACATGTTCTCCGAGTAGACGAGCTCCATTGCGCTCTCCCCGCCCATCGCTTCCTGTACATCCAGGAGGGCGGAATACATCGACTGGCTGAAGGCGGTGTCGGTTGTCGCACTGGGCATTACCACCGCCACCCGGAAGGGCTGCATCCCTTCATCCTCTTCAGCCTCCGCGCTGCCTCCCGCGAATGAGAGAACCGTTGTCACCAGCAACAGGACCATGGCGGTCCAGAACACACGTCGTACCTGCATACGAGCACTCCTTTTTCCAAGGGATTTTTGCCTCACTACGAGGCCCTTGATTCAGCCTGATAGCATCCGATTACCCCTCGCCCCGCAGAAACGGTTTGTTAAGCGCCGCCGGCGCCCGTCCCCGGGAGACAGTCACGGTGAGAGCGACGATGGTAAGGATGTAGGGGAGCATGTTCGCCAGGCTCGAGGAGATGTTTACCCCGAGGACCTGGAGCCAGAGCTGCAGGGAGTTCGCTACGCTGAAAATCAGAGCTCCGAACATGACGCCCACCGGCGTCCATCCGCCAAAATAGACCAGGGCGACGGCGATGAAGCCCTGCCCGGCGGTGAGGTTGTCCTGAAATAGATTCGAAATGGAGACGGAGAGGGACGCTCCAGCCATCCCGGCGAGGACCGAGCCGAAGCAGACACTTGCGTATCGGACAAGGTTTACGTTGATCCCCCGGGAGTCGGCGGCGGCAGGATTCTGCCCCACCGCCTTGATGGTAAGGCCTATCGTCGTCCGCTCGAGGATAAACCAGCTGACCGGGACAAGTCCGAAGGCGATGTAGACGAGGATGGTGTTGTTGAACAGCATCGGCCCGATAACGGGAATGGAGCTGAGGATCGGGATCTCGAGGCGTGGAAAGCCCTGGACCGTCCGGACCGTCCCGACCATCACCTTGAACAGCAGACTCGACATGCCGAGGCCGAACATCTGCAGCCCGATGCCGCTCACGCCCTGTTCCGCCTTGAGGGTGACGCTCACAAAGGACATTATCACTCCCATCCCCAGACCGATGAGCATCGCCACCAGGAGGGCTAACCAGAGGCTCCCCCAGGTCAGAACGACGTACCACGCCCCGAAGGCGCTCATAAGCATTACGCCGTCCACACCAAGATTGACCACTCCCGAGTTCTGGGAAAAGGTCTCCCCCAGGGCGGCGAGGAGCAGGGGGGTGGCCAAGGTTAACATCGTGTTGATCATGCCGGTGAGAACCGGCAGCGTAAAAATCTCGCCCATCAGGAAACCTCTATCCGCCCGCGGGAGCGCACCTTTCTTATCCAGCTCTGGGTCCAGACCGCGGACCCCGAAACAAAGAGCACCACAAGTCCGAGGATCGCGTTTACCAGCGCCGAGGGGATCTGTACCGCCCGCTGCATCGTATCCGCCCCGACCAGGAGCCCCCCGAAAAAGAGGGAGGCGGGAATCAGGCCGATCGGATGAAGCCAGCCGAGGAGGGCGGCGACGATACCGGTAAAGCCGTAGCCGCTGGTAAATCCCTCGATCAGCCGGTAGTGGACCCCCATCACCTCGACGGCTCCCGCCATCCCCGCAAGACCTCCGGCGAGGGTTAGGGCGAGGGCCTGGTAGACCGGGACGGTGATGCCGGAGTAGCGGGAAGCGTGGGGGTTGAGCCCGGTCGCCCGGATCCGGTAGCCGACGGTGGTGCGCCAGAGAAAGATGTACACAACCGCGGCCATCGCGAGGGACAAGAACAATCCTGAGTGAAGCAGCGTCCTCGGCATCAGTCTCTGGAGCCGCGCCGCCTCCGGGAGACGGGCGGACTGGGCGAGAAAGGTTCCCGCCTCGATCCCCGCGGGATCCATCAGCGCTCCCTGGAGGAGGAGGTTCATCAGTTGGAGGGCGATGGAGTTCATCATGATTGTGGTGAGTATCTCATTAACGTTGAATCGCGCCTTGAGAATGCCGGGAACAAAGCCCCAGACCGCGCCACCAATAAAGGAGACAATGATCACCGCCGGAACGAGGAGCCCTCCGGGCCAGGAGTCGGCAGCTAAGGCAAACCAGGTACCCGCCAGGGCGCCGGCTATCATCTGCCCTCGACCGCCGATGTTGATACAGCTCGAGCGAAAGGCGATACAGATCCCGAGGCCCACCAGGAGCAGGGGAGTAGCTTTGACGAGAACCTGGGTGAGGCCGAAGGTGGACCCCACGGCGCCGCGCATCATCGCCCCGTAGGCGGTGAGGGGATTCGTCTGCAGAAAGAGGAGGAACAGCGCGCTCACCGTCAGCGCCACAACCACCCCAGCCGCGGGTATCAGAAATCGTATACCGAGTTCTTTCCAGTCATGCCGGTTGAGTCTCACGACTCATGATTATGCACAAGCCGTACCAAGAGGTCTACCGGTAAGCACAACTCTTAACTGCTTTCCATACAGAGAAAAGCGGCGTTTTCTCGATGATAATTTCTGACTGGAACACGCATATATACCACAGAAATGTATGTATGACTATGCATAAAGCAACATGGAGGTAGGACCCCAAGGAGACAGCACGCATCCCTCCGGGGAGAGTTCTCAGAGGTTGGCCCGGGAGAAGCGCGCCCGGATCCGCTCGAGATGGCGCTTTCGGCGGCTGTCGGGTATCCGCCCGACGTTTCCGAGATTGAGCCATCGGTAGCGGCGTATTCCCACAAAGCGCAGACTCCCCCGAAGCAGCGCCCCGGCGAGAGCGTTTGTAAAGTGGAGTCGGTAGTACCAGTGAGGAAAGCCCATCGTTGTCAGTACCGTTGCCGACAGGTGCGTGAGTTTGCCTTTCGGAACAATTCCTTTAGTCTCCTCAAACGCCCAGGGAGGAAGAAGCACGCGATCAAGAAACCCCTTGGTCAGAGCCGGCATCACCTGCCACCAGACAGGAAAGATAAAGACCAGGTGGTCCGCCTGCTCGATCTTCCGCTGATACTCTGTCACCTTCGGGTCCTGGGTGCGCCCCTCGGCGTACCCCTCGAGCTCCTCGATACTCATCACCGGGGCAAAGCCGTCGCGATAGAGATCGATAACCTCTACCTCGTGGCCGCCGTCGGCCGCACCTTCTTGTACCGCCGCCATCATCGCGGCGCAGTAACTCTGCAGGTAGGGGTGGTCAAAAACGATAAGCACGCGCATATGTGGGGGTAGTATAACCCGCCCTCGGTTTTCCCGCGACCGCATCTGCCGACGCCCCTAAAAGTAGACGAGGCTCGACCATCCGATCTGATCCCGGGGGACCAGCGTGCCGTTTATCATCTCATAGACATTTGCCTCCAGGTTCCATCCCCCGATTGCCGCCGGCTCCCGGGCCCGGGCGATCGCCTCTTCCGGGATCGTTCCGAGAAGAACCTCGTCGGTAAAGTCGAAGGGGCTGCGGAAGGTTGCAACGGTCCGGTCCTCCCCAGCGGAGATCTCCCGAACTTCGGTTGTGGCGCTCAACGACCCGCTCCCCTCGAGGTTAAAGAAGAGCTCGATCCTCCCCTCGCTGTCCGGGTGGTCCGCCACCAGGGAGACCCGGTAGCTTGCGTTGCTTCGCATCGCATCTCCGTCGTGGAACCGCAGGTAAAAGTGAAGTCCCGCCGGAGAGCGTTGCATAACGACCTCGTGGAGATCGGTACCGCTTCGCTCGGAGGCCTCAAAGAAGTTCGGGTCCTCCTCCCGGGGCGGGTCCACCCGCAAGGGGGGAGCGTTCGTTGCGTAGAACCAGGAGACCAACTCATCGGACCTGACGGCGCCCCCCGAGCTGATTACCGAGCGGCCTGCCTCGGCGAGGGCCGGTGGAAAGGGAGAGCTGAACTGCTCTGCCGGCAGACCGAGGGCCGTGGTGAATCGCTCACGGTTAGCAGCCGGGAGCCGCTTGCCCCCGGCGGAGGGGGGCTCTTCGAGGAGCGTGGAGAGGCGAAGGCGAGCCTGTTCACCCGGCAGCCGGGAAAGCAGCGCGTCTACAGACGCCACCCGCTCACCCAGGCCGAGGAGCCGTGCCCTCGAGGAGCCGAGGGCCTCGGAGAGTTCGGCGCGCAGCGCCGTCTCCGCCCAGGGGAGGGCAAAGACAAGACTCCTCGTCTCCCCGGCCGCGAGCTCCACGGCGGTGGTGTAGTAAGGCTCGCCCTCCGGGGAGACAACCGAGACGTTCCGCTCGCCGGTGAGGATCCTGTCGACTCTCGAGACGTTCGCCCCGAGGGAGACTCCGTCGATGAGCAGCTCCCAGGGACGGCGAAAGCCGCGGTTCTCCAGGCGCAGGGAGGCAAAGGCTACCTCCGCATCGGTGATTTCCGAGACGATATCGAGGGTGAGAGCGTCGGCGACGTCAAAAATGTCGAAGAGGCTCTCCGCCTCCCGCAGGGCGATCTCCTCGGGTTCGGCGCCGTCAAAGGCGCCCCGGGAGGCGCGCATCAGGTAACGGCCGTCCTCCTGGCTCAGATCCACCGAAAAGAGCAGATCCGGAGTCTCATCCTCTTCGGTCAGAACCACCTCTCCTGAGAGTGCCAGTGAGAGACGCAGGGTCGAGAATATGGTGGAGGCGACGCTTTCCACGGTCGGGTTACGCTCCCCGAGGGCGCGTACCTCAACCGCGACCCGGGGTAGCTGTTGATCCTGCGCCTGGAGAGCCGGGGCGAGGAACAGTAACGTGGCCAGGAGAATCGGCCCGGGGGACGGGCGCCGGCGAGTCGGTCGGCCACGCTTCATCCTTCTACCTCCAGCATGAGATTTTCAGTGAAGAGGGCATCGACAATCGCCGAGTCGAGGAGGCTCTCCCCACCCAGGGCGGTTGCGACCTCGGACTCCCCCTCTCCCGGCGCTCCTCTCAGCTCGAGAAGCAGAATCGAGCCGGCGTAGGGGGCGGTGTAGACCTCCTCGAGGGTTGCCCCATCCTGCCCCCGGCTCCCCTGCAGAACGACGCGGTCGGCACCGATCCATACCTCCCTTCGGATAGAGCCGCCGGAGGGCGCGTCATCACCGGGGACAACGGATATGCGGGCGAGCAGGGCGCCTCCGGAATCGACGGCCCCTGCGGTGAGCCGCCCCTCCCGCTCCTCGAGGAGCAGCCACGGGGAACCTCGGGTCTCGAGGAGTGTCACCCCGGAGCCGGTTACCCGGTAACCGGTCTCGCCGGTCCGGGCGAGGCGGCTCGCTGAGAGGATCGTCGTTACTTCCGGGTCGGCGGCACCGCTCTCCCTCAGGGCGCCCCCGACGTAATGGATCATCTCTCCACCGCCAAAGCCACGGAGCCGGAGGATTCGCCCGTCGGGAAGCGGGACTCCGGCGTAGAACTCCCCATCCCCGAAGCGCTGCACGTACTCGCCCGGGGCGACACCCTCGACGCGCAACAGTTCGGAGACAAAGAAACCAAGAAACGCGTCGGTGGTGACCGCTCCCCCGGAGTCAAAGAGACCGATGAAAATCTCCGACTCGCCGCCGTCACTGATCCGGGCGCTCACCGTGTGGGCCCCCGCCTCGACCCTGGAAAACTCCCATCCCCCGGGCAGGGGGACAACGATCCCCCCGATACTCAGCCGGCTTCCCTCCTCCACCGAGGAGATCTCCGTGAGAGGGAGCGCGACATCCGAGCCCGCCTCGCCGAGCGGGGTGGAGCGAGCCTCGGGCTCGGGGCGTTCCGGCCCGGTTGCACAGGAGGCGGCAAAAAGCAGAAGCAAGCCGGCCACCGAGAGCGCGAGCCTCGACAGCCGAGGCGATCTATCCTTCAACCTTTGCGTATCTCTCCTGTAAGGACGTTCCATAGTACCAGTGTAGGTGACCCGAGCTCCCTTGTGGTGTAACCTCGTCACACAATGTCAGAAAAGCGTCTGCCACCCCAGATCCGGACCGACCCCTCCAACGAGTTTGCCCACAATACCGTAACCACCAGGCTACCCCGGAACATCCGCAATATCATCAGTGGGAACCAAGGGTTTCCCCGGAGCGTGGCGGCGGCTTTAGAGGATCTCGCCTCGCTGATCGAAGGCGACGGTGAGATTCCAGCGCTGCCTTTACCGGCGTGGGACGCGGAGCGGTGGGAGGAGGAGCGGCTTTCCTACCGTGGAGCGAGCTGGCACGATGTGGACTGGTTTTTCGCAGAGACCTACGCTTTCCGGCTCATACTCTCCTGCACCCGGTACTTCGAGAACGGCATCGACCCCTACGCCCCGATGAAACATCGGGAACTGGAGGCGGGCTCCCCCTTTCTGCCGCTGCTGCGCTTCTTTGGATCCGGGGGTGCGGGGCACGGCATGTTTGACCCCGGGGCGAGGGGGGAGTTTGCTGTCGAGGCCGCCCTCGAGGAGGCGATCCATCTGTCGATGTGGGCAAACCGGGCGGACATCTCTTTTGTTGCCGGCGGTGAGCTCGACCACTCCGTCGGCGCACGGGAACTGCTCCTCGCAGATGAGAGCAGCCACGCCGCCCAGCTCCTGCCGGCCGGCGCGAGTCCGGTCCACATCGTGATGGACAACGCCGGTGCCGAGCTTACAGGCGACCTGGTCCTCGCGGTTACCATCGTCCACGCCACCGGGGCACCGGTGGTCCTCCACCCGAAGTTCTACCCCACCTACGTGAGCGACACGACGCCTGAGGATATCCGCCTCTTTCTCGCCGCGGCGGCGGAGCATCCCGATCCGGTGGTTCGCGCCTTTTACGCAGCCGCCCGGGCCGCCGTCGACTCCGGGGAGCTTACCATCGCCCCGGACCCGTACTGGTGCGAGACCCGGTTTCTCACAGATCTCCCTGCCCGCCTCACCGAACCCTTCGCGGAGGCGGCGATGGTGATCGTCAAAGGGGATTTCAACTACCGCCGGGCCATGCGGGACCGGATCTGGCCTGCCGGGACACCCCTGGCCGACGCGATGGGCCTTGCCTCGGGGCCGCTGCGGATCCCCCGCCTCGCCGGGACGCCGTGGCTCTTCCTGCGCACCATGAAAAGCGACTGTCTCGCCGGAGTGGAGGCGGCCACCGTCTCAGACCTGGACCGCAGCGCTCCGGGCTGGCGGACCGACGGCCGTCGCGGGGTGATCCAGCTGGTCCGGTAGTGGGGATTGTCCGGAAGGTGGCGGATATCCCGGGCTACCTCGACCTCGACCTCGACCTCGACAGAAAGCGACTGAGGGTCGTTGCCCTCCCCCCGGGTGCGGGGTAGGATGACCCATGGAGTCCTACCGCGTCATTTCTACGGACAAAGGGTTTCGCAGCTGGTATGAGTCGATCCCCCGGGATCAGCGGGCGCTGGCGATCGACCTGGAGGCTGAGTTTAATCTCCACATTTACGGCGAGCACTTCTGTCTCCTTCAGGTCTATGACGGCCGGGAGGCGGTGGCGATCGACCCGTACGAGGTGTCCATCGATCTGATCAAGGCTTTACTCGAGGACCGGGAGAGGCTCAAGATAACCTACGACAGCGCAAGCGACCGGCTTCTCCTCTACAAGAACCACGGCATACTGATGAACACCATCCTCGACCTCCGGCCGGCGGTGGATATCCTCGAGTTCCAGAAGCAGGGGCTCTCCTCGGTCCTCGAGGAGGTGCTCTCCCTGCCCCCCTCGGGAGAGAAAAAAAAGTTTCAGCAGTACAACTGGACAAAGCGGCCGATCGACCCCGGGGCCCTCGCCTATGCGATAGAGGATGTCTTTCACCTATACAGACTCCGGGACGCCCTGATACACCGGATAGTCGAGGCGGGACTCCTCGACCGTTACCTCGTGGAGAACTTTCGCCTCCAGGCGGCGGTGCCGGAGACCGAGCGTAAGCCGGGGATGCTCCGGGGCGGCCGCTTCAGACGACTCGAGCCGGCGCAGCAGGCGCTCCTGGAGGAGCTCCACGCTGTGCGGGAGGAGGTGGCCCGGGAGGTCAACCTCCCGCCGAACACCGTGTATCCGAACACAGAGCTCTTTAACCTCGCAACCGGCCGGGGAGCTCCCCGGGACGCTCGACGGAGCAGGCCCGTGCCGGAACGGGCGTTTGAAAAACTCCTCGCCCGGCTCGAAGAGATAGCGTTCCGGCGGTAGCCGAGGTCAGTCGGTCCTTGATCTCCTCTGCAGGTTCCGGCGAACAGGCTCGCAAGGTTTCTCTCACCTTCTAGGTGATTCTCTGATATCGTCGCCCGCCTGACCCCTCCTACTATCTCTGCATATCCAACACGCCCCGGTTCGGGGAGGAGGCAGAGTATGAAGTCGATAATAAAAGGTATAGCAGTTGCGGTCGGTTTCGCGCTCGTCGCAAGCTGTGCGAACCCGGTCAGCGGCGGGTCCGGCGGCGGCGGCGGTGGCGGCATCGACACCAGCAGTGCCAACTCGATCATAGCGGCAATCCCGGAACGCACCATTCAGCTCCCGGCGAGTCTCCAGGAGCAGTCAGGCAGCAGCGGTAGCGGGATCGGCGCTTCGGCGTACAACGCGGAGGCGTTTACCGACTTCGGATCCCAGCCCGGGGTAAAGGCAAACGGCTGGTACGACGTAACAAACGCCGCCTCCGGGGACGAAAATATGGCGCAGTTCTTTACAAAGATGATCAAGGCGGTGGGTGAGAAGCATACCCTCAACTTCGACACCGATATTGACGTCGGCGTAGTCGAGTTTCCCC
>JBKHDM010000053.1:0-20343 GCA_046541355.1 Spirochaetaceae bacterium | reverse complement strand
TCTTACAGGTGCAGTCGTCGCCGGGCGAAGGCGTTGAGTCTCCTGTTGTGCTCGACTGTGTGGCAGACGACTGCGAGAACCAGTACCGAGACGAGGACGATCAGCGACCAGAGGCTCAACCCTTCACGGCCGAGATAGCTCCTCACCGACCGGTCGACTCCCAGCGAGAGGAGCCCGAGGGCGTAGAATACAGCCGCTACCCTGTCCACCCCGGCGACCCACCGTCGTCTGATCGGAAGCAGGGCGCCGTAGGAGGCGACGGCGAGGTAGAAAAGAAGCGGAACGGCGAGCTCTTCGAACCAGTGTCCGCCGGTGGTGGTCTGTTCGAGGAGGTAGAGGTAGCCCGCCGTCGCCGACAGGTCTACCGCGAGGGCGCTCTCGATGCGGTTTGTCTCCGGCAGGAGGTAGGGCACCCCGCCGTAGATCCAGAACAGGAGCACGCCCCCGAGGGAGTACCACCCCCAGCCGCCGCCCCCGGTGTACCAGTCGAAAAGGCCGAGATAGATGGCCACGGCGAATGCGTCGATCCCGAAGAGTTTGGCGAGGCGGCGGGGCGGCCCGACGAATTGCGGCGGAACCAGGAAGACCCAGAGCAGGGCGAGGGAGCTGAGGGTAAAGAAGGACCAGCTCATCCCTGCTCCTCGCCACAGATCGACGAGCAGGGTGATCACGCCTGGAAGCAGCAGCACGGCGCTGGTTGCAAGCACCGTCATCGGCGAGCCGTGGGGTTCCCTTCTCCGTCCCTCCGTTGCTTCCGGGAGATCCCTGGTTGCCTCCTGAGGGTAGAGAGGCCGCATCGCCTCCCGCTCCTCGAGAGCCACCGGCTCGGCGAGGCAGATCGGACAGCGGGAGAGGGTGGGCCTGAGCTCCACGTCGCACTCGGGGCACCGGTTCGGCTTCTGCTGGGCGCAGAGGACCGCCTCCTCGATGTTGCTCTCGAGGTAGACCGAAATCCCCTCCTCCCGGAGTTTGCGAAAGAAATGGCGTTCCACCCGGGTCCCCTCGATGAGTCGGCCGAAACTGAGATAGAGGGTTCCGTCGAAGCTGACTGCCGTCGCCCGGGTCTTGTTTATTGGTCCCGGCCCGGGGATGAACTCAAACCGCCTTACCCGGGCGGCGAGCTCGTCGGGCATGGTGATGACACCGAGGTTGGAGAGGCTACCGGAGTAGAGGTTCTCTCCCATGGCGCGATAGATTATCGGCGCGAAGAGTTTTTTCAGAGCAAGGGGCAGTGCCCGAATCAGCGGGTGACGCTCGCCGCCGACGTTGCGGCTGATCTGCTGCCGGATACTCTTTTCGTTGAGGTCCAGGCGCATCGCGTGGTGAACCTGCCGCAGGATCTCCTCGAGATCGTAGCGGCCGAGACGCGGGTCGATACCGGGGGTGAGAAAGAGCGAAAAATTGCGAAGGGGCTCCTTTGAGAGAATGCCCCGCAGATTTACGGGTACCGAGATCCGGATCGGTCGGAATCGCTTTTCCCGTCGCTCCTCCCCCTGGGTCTCCTGGAGGGCCCAGGTGTAGACCGCACAGAGGTACTCCGTTACCGAAACGCCCCAGCCCTTCGCCTTCCCTACCACCTCGGCGGAGGGGATAACCGCGGTCGTGAGATAGTAGCGCCCGGGACTGATAAGGGCGCCCCCGGGGTGGTAGGCGCCGCTGGACTTCGGCGGTGGAGGGAGGTCCTCGGTGTGGAACTGGCTGTAGGCGTCCTCGCCCTCCTCCTCCCTCGGGACTCCCCGGATGTCGAGAACGCCCTTTTCTGCGGGTATGGTGACTCCCTGGAGGGAGTAGTAGGTTGCAAGGATCGTGCGCAGGAACACCGTCGCCCCGGTCCCGTCGGAAAGGACGTGGGAGAGCTCGAGCGCAACCCGGTTCTCGTAGTAGCGAAGGCGAAAGAGAAACTGCCGGTTGTGCCGTCGGTGGAGACGTTGACACGGGTAGAGGGAGTCGCCGCCGACCTGGGGGATCTGCGGGTTGTGCTCGAGGTAGTACCAGAAGAACCCGCGACGAAGGCGCACCCTGAAGTAGGGAAACCGGTCGATCGACGCCTCGAGGGCACGCTGAAGAAGCTCCGGTTCCACCGGCTCCGCCAAGGTAGCGGAAACGCGAAAGAGGGTGGTGATCCGGGGAGATTCAACCGCCGGAAACAGCTTCGCGGCGTTGTCCAGACGGTACCAGCGGTTCTCCATTACAACTACTATAGCCGGGGCCGCTGTCTCCCTCAACCTGTCCCGTTTCCGCCTCCCTTACGAACAACCGTGACCGCTTATCAACGGCTCGATGAGCCCGGAGCGGTTACAAATCTGTAATTCTCCTTGAACTTTCGCCCTTGTATCTTGTAGATACTCCATACACCACCGAACCGGTAGCGAGGGGATAGATGGTAGATTTTGATGCCGTTGCGAAAGAGTACGGTGAACTGAGGGCGCTCGAAGACGCCTCCTTCAGGATAGAGCGAGGCGGGATCGTCGGGCTTCTCGGCCCGAACGGGGCGGGAAAGACGACGACGATGCGGATCATGACAGGCTATCTCGCGCCGTCGAGGGGAACGGTGACCATCGACGGAACCGTCTTTACGCCTGACTCGGTAGAGACGAAACGGAAGATCGGATATCTGCCGGAGAACGCGCCGGTCTACGGCGACATGCTCGCCTACGACTATCTCGTCTATGAGGCTCGGGTTCACGGCGTGGACCCCGCAGCGCGGGTGCCTGAAGTGATCCGGCAGTGCGGCCTCGCCGATCAGGCTCACAAGCCGATACGGGAGCTCTCCAAGGGGTACCGGCAGCGGGTTGGCCTCGCTCACACCCTCCTCAACGACCCGGAGCTCCTCATCCTCGACGAGCCGACCAGCGGCCTCGACCCCAACCAGATTATCGAGGTTCGCAGGCTCATCCGGGAGATCAGTAAGACAAAGACCGTTATTCTGTCGACCCACATCATGCAGGAGGTTGAGGCGCTCTGCGACCGGGTTATCATCATCCACCGGGGCCGCATCCGCTTTGACGGGCCGATGCGGGATGTGGCGGGATCTCTCAAGGAGCAGCAGCTGATCCGGCTTACCGCCGGGGAGGTGGCCGGGGAGGAGCTGTGCAGGCTCGTCTCACAGCTCGATGAGGTTGCCGAGGCGCGGGAGGTCTCCGGCGAGCCGGGCCTCGCCACCGTGGAGATCCGGGCGGCGGGAACCGTGGAGCTGCGACCGGTACTCTTTCGTCTCGCCGTGGACCGGGGCTTTCTGATCTACGAGCTTAGCAGGGAGCGGACCTCGGTGGAGCAGCTCTTTCAATCACTCACCCAGGAGGCAGCAGATGAAAGCGTTGAAGCTTCCCGATAGCCGCGGTATGTACGCCCTCTTTCGCCGGGAGCTTTCCGCCTTTTTTCAGACACCCGTCGCCTACGTGGTGGCGGTGGTCTTTCTCGTGGCGAGCTCCACCCTCTTCTTCTCCGTCTTTTTCCTCTACGACCGGGCTGAGCTGCGCCAGTTCTTCGCGACCCTTCCTCTTCTCCTCTCCCTCCTCGTCCCCGCTCTCTCGATGCGCCTCATCGCCGAGGAGCGGCGGCGTGGCACCTACGAGATCCTCGCGACCCTGCCCCTTCGCACCCTCGACATCATCCTCGGCAAGTTCCTCGCCGTTTGGGTGACCTTGCTCTTTATGCTCCTGCCGACCCTCTTTTACGCCTTTACCGTAAGCAGGATCGGAGACCTCGATCCGGGTCCGGTTTTCGGCGGCTACCTCGGGGCGGTTCTCCTCGCCGGCACCTACGCCTCCGTCGGTATCTTTGCCTCGAGTATCTCCCGGTCGGAGATCGTCGCCCTCATCATCGCCCTGGTTATATCTCTCTCCCTCGCCTTGATAGAGAGCTTTATCGTGCTCATCCCTCCGCCCGTTGCCGGGGTGGTACAGTTTTTGAGCGCCACCTACCATTTTGACGGATTCGCCAGGGGCGTTGTCGACTCCCGCTCCCTGGTCTATCTCATCTCGGTGACAACCTTCTTTCTCACCCTCTCGCATCGGGCGATGACTTCCCGGAGGTAGCAGCGATGGCAATACACTCGAGAAAAACGACACTCACTTCGGTAAACCTGCTTCTCACCCTGCTGATCCTCATAGCGGCGAACCTCGTCAGCAGTAACAGCTTTTTTCGTATCGACATGACCAGCAACGACGCCTACAGTCTCTCCCCGGTGAGTCGGGAGAGTCTCGCCCTCCTCGCCGACCCATTGCGGGTAAAGGTGTTCTACTCCGACGACGTCCCTGCGCCGTACAACTCGGTGCGGCAGTACCTCCTCGACCTGCTCAGGGAGTACGACCAGGCGGAGGGTCAACACTTCACCTACGAGCTTGTCGATGTGACCAGTGAAGAAGGAAGACAGGAGGCTGAGGAGTACGGCATACGGCCGGTCGAGATACAGGAGGTTCGCTCCGACCAGTTCCAGTCCCGTAACGTTTACATAGGCGCTGCGGTCCTCTACGGCAACGTGGTGGAGCGGCTCAACGAGCTCACCGACACCACCGGGCTCGAGTACCGTCTCACGATGGCGATTCGCTCCGCCGTCACTCAGGTGGATACCCTTGCCGGTGCCACCGAGCCGGTGGAGATCACGCTCTACTCCTCTCCGGTTCTCTCCACCCTCGGAATCGACGGGTTTGACGGTATCGAGTCGACGGTCCGGGGCATTTACGAGGAGCTTGACGAGGAGAACTTCGGACAGCTCAATTTTGAATACCAGGAGGTGGTCGGGCAGGCGGATGTTGACCGCCTCGTAGAGCGGTTCGGCATGAATCGTATCAGCTGGGAGAACGAGGAGGGGGTCACCCGGGAGGCGCTCCTCGAGGTTGTTCTCTCCTACGGTGACCGTTTCGAGCGGATTCCGGTGCGGATCCTTTCCACCCTCTTTGCAGGCTATCGCCTTGAGTCGGAAGAGAGCCTTGCCGAGCGGATCAGCGAGGGTCTCCGCGGCCTTGTCTCCTCAAGCCCCGTTGTCGCCTACGCAACCGGCCACGGCGAGAAGTCCCTCGATGACCGGCAGCAGGGCTCTCTGGTGCTGCAGCAGCTTCTCGACCCGCGCTACCGCCTCGAGGAGGTCGCCCTCGGGGAGGAGGATATTCCCGAGGGGGTAGACACCCTCATCATCAACGGCCCGAGGGAGAGTTATACCCTCGAGGCGCTCTACCGGATCGACCAGTTCCTCCTCCAGGGCGGCTCCCTGATGGTCTTTCTCGACAGTCACATTCAGGACATTCCTTCCCAGCAGGCGATGGCCCAGGGCGCCCGGCCGAGCTGGTCCCTCAATGAGACCGGTCTCTCCGAGCTCCTCGCGCATCACGGGATTACCGTGGCGGACGAGCTGGTTCTCGACGAGGCGAGCTTCGAGGCGAATCAGGGAGGGATACGACAACAGATCTTTCAGGCGCCCCTCCTGCAGGGGGATTCGATAAACCGGGAGAGCGTTATCACCCGGGATCTCGAGGATCTGATCCTCTTTAACACCGCGGAGCTTCGCGGCGAGGTTCTATCGGAGCAGCAGGATCTGACGGTCCTGCTCACCAGTTCCGACGCCTCCTGGACGGTTTCCGATCCCGAACAGATCGGCCCCTGGATCCAGGGCGCCCCCGCCTCGGGTGAGACGGGACCACGCAACCTCTCGGTGCTCCTCGAGGGTAGCTTTGAAAGCTACTTTGATGAGCCTGTGCCCCTCGAGGCGGTCGGGGAGGACCCGGAAGCTGAGGGAGGCGACGGCCTCGCGATCGACCAGGAGGGGAGCTTTCTCACCACCGGCGTCTCTCCCGGAAAGATCCTCGTCGTCGGCAGCTCCACCCTCACCACTTCCCAACTCCTCGACCCCCAGGTGCGCACGCCGAACGGGACGTTCATCTTTAACGCCCTCGACTACCTCAACGGGACTCCAGGGTTCGCCGAGTTGCGCAGCAAGGGGCTCGGAGTGCCCCGGCTTGCCCGGACCTCCGCGCCGGTCCGCAGGGCAATTCGTCTGGTAAACACCGGAGTGCTTCCGAGTCTTGTGGTCATCCTCGGAGTTCTCGCCTGGTGGCGGCGGAAGGTACGCCGTCGCCGGATTCGCAGGCTCTTTGAAACGGAGGGAGTATCGTGATCTACCGAAAGACTCTGGTTCTGGCGGCGGTCCTTCTCGTCCTCTCGGCAATCTTCGTCCTTCAGGAGACCCGGGAGGTGCGTCGGAACACCCTGGCGATTCCCGCTCTTCCCGAGGGGGTGGACGGTATCCGGATTTCCGAGGGCTCCGAAGAGGTCGAACTTACCCGGCAGGGGGAGAGCTGGCTTGTAGGGGCCGAGGGATATACCGCGGACGAACAGCTGGTCTCACAGCTCATCGAAGCGGTCAGGGGACTTGGAGAGGTCGAGGTGGTTTCGGCCCGGGGAAACTACCGGCAGTACGACCTTGCCGGCGAGGATGCCCGGAGTCTCACCATCCTTCAGGAGGGCACGGAGCTTCTCACCCTTACCCTTGGAGCGGACGCCGCCGCGGGTGGAGCGGTGTATGCCAGGGTGAATGGTCAGCCCCAGGTTCTGCTCCTGCCCAGGGTAATCAGGGAGCGAACGCCCCTCGAGGTCCGGGAGTTTCGACAGACGGTGATGGGCTCGATCGAGGAGGAGTCTATCCTCGAGGCGACGGTCTCCGCAGGAGGTGAGGTGAGGGCTACCCTCACCCCGGTCACGGATCCGGAGGTCCCCCCGGGAGCGAGCCGACTCGAGGAGATAGACGCCTCCTGGCAGGCCGACGGCGGGGAGAGTGTGGCGGCCGAGGATATTCGGGACTTTCTGCTGGAACTGGAAAACATCCGGGCCCGGGATTTTCTCGATGAGCCGCCCTCCGAGCCTGCTTTCGCTACTCTGAACCTGGAGCTCTCCGGTGGTGAGCGGGAGGAGATCCGCTTTTACCCGCCCCGGGAGGGAGAGCTGGTACCGGTGGTCTCCTCAACCTCCGAGTACCCTTTTCTTCTTAATCTCTGGCGGGCACGGCGGCTCCTGCTCGGCAGTGAGGAGCTTTTCGCCCCCTTCGGCGGCGAGGAGAGTTGACCTAGCCGGAGTGGCTGCGGACAGCCTCGGTATAGCCGATCCAGCTGGTGAGCAGACCTTCGAGAATGTAACCGTCGTCATGCACCCTCAGGCGCACCTCCCGCAGGTGCGCGTCGAGGCGTGCGAGGTTCATCTTCGACTCCAGTCGCTCCCACTGGAACTCAAATGTTACAACGTACTCCTCAGGCCGCTCGGCGGGTTGGAGCCGGTAGAACTGTGTTGCGACGTCTGAAGACTCCTCGGTAAGCGGCGCAACTCCCCCGAAGCTGATGCTCTCGTTATCGCCGTGGAGCGTAATGCGTACCTCATCGCCGGTGACGGAGATTTGTAGTCCTTCAAAGGGTGATTCCACCGGTAACCTCCTAATAGCTTTCATCGTGAAGGTGCCACCGGAGGATTACCGTGGCATTACCGAATTCTTACACCGCCGTAATCTAAGGGTTCTCCGGTTGAAGCAGCAGGTAGAGCTGGTTAGATTACACCGTGAGATGGACAAATCAATAACGCAACTCATGTCGGCTGAGTTTCTTCCCCTGGTGCGGTCCGTGTTCGGCGATCGCCTGGTCTCGGTGATCCTCTACGGCAGCGGCGCCGACGACAGTTTTCGCCCCGGGGTCTCGGACGTGAACATTCTCATACTCCTCGACGAGCCGCAACCGGCGCTTCTCGAGCGCCTCGCCCGAGAGGGGCGTCGTCGGATGCGAAAGCATCGGATCACGGTGATGGTGATCTCCGAAGAGGAGTACCTCCGGGGGGCTGATGTCTTTCCGATGGAGTACATGGATATTCGTGACCGCCACGTACTGCTGTTCGGAAAGGACATCACCGGTGAACTCGAGTTCTCCGAGGCAAACCTCCGGCAGCAACTCGAGCAGCAGTTGCGGGGGGCGCTATTCTCCCTCCGGCAGCTGATCGTCGCCGCCCGGGGGCGGAAGCGCGTTCTCAAGCGGGAGCTGCCTCGCCGGCAGGGTACCCTTCAGACGATCTTCAAGGGGCTGGTGCGCCTCACCGCCGCCACCGGGGATACCGCTTCACCCCACGACGAGTCCCCCCTGCCTCTCCTCGCCGAGAGGTTCGACTTCGACCCTGCTCCCTTTGAGGATCTCAGGAGACTGCGAGGGGGACAGAAGGTTGAAACTCGAGAGCTCACCCGTCGTCTCGTGCTCGAGCTCGCACAACTGGTCAGGGGAGTGGACCGTTGGAATGAGGATTAAAACAACCCTTTCGGCCGCCTCGACGCTTTTTTTGCTCCTGCTTGTACCCCTCACCCTCCTCGCCCAGGACGCCTCGGACCTGCCCCGGCCCCAGGGGTACGTCAATGACTTTGCCGGCGTCCTCAGCTCCTCGGAGGAGGAGTCGATCCGTCGTCTCGCGGAGTCCGTAGAGCGGGCAACCGGGGCGCAGGTGGCGGTTGCGGTGGTGGAGACCATAGCTCCCTACGCCTCGATCGAGGAGTACTCCATCGCCCTTGCCGAGGCGTGGGGAGTCGGGTCCGGGGAGGAGGACAACGGTGTGCTCCTGCTCCTCTCGATGGGAGAGCGGCGGGTACGAATGGAGGTCGGCTTCGGCCTCGAGGGGGCGATCACCGACGGCACCGCCGGGGCGATCCTCGATCGCGCGGTGCTGCCGGCCCTTGGCGAGGGGCGATACGGCGCAGGTCTTCGCCGGGGGGTGGAGGCGATCAGCGCGGAGATTGCGGAGGAGTACGATGTGGACCTCACCGCCTACGGAGCGTCCGAGGAGCCTCGCCGGCTCGAGCGCACCAACGGCTCCTCCCCGGGGGGCATCGGGAGGATCGTCTATCTCCTGATCTTTCTCTTCTTTTTCGGGGGTGGGCGGTTCTTCTGGCCGCTGCTCTTTCTCACCGGTGGTGGCCGTCGGTTCTATGGTGGCGGTTTCGGTGCGGGAAACTCCTCCGGCGGGTTTTCCGGATTCGGAGGCGGTGGTTTTGGGGGAGGCGGAGCCTCCCGGGGCTTCTAAGGGAGTCTTCCAAAGACGTTATCATTTCGGGAGTAAACAGATGGCAAGGGAGAACAAGTTTTTATGGCTTATCGTACTCGGGGCGATCATCCTCGGGATCTTTCTTGTGGGTTCCTGGTTTATCCGATCCCGCAACGCCCTGGTTGCCATGGATGAGCAGGTAGAATCGGCGTGGTCCGAGGTGGACAATCAGCTCCAGCGACGGTCGGACCTCATACCAAACCTGGTAAACACGGTCCGCGGTTTTGCCGAGCAGGAGGAGGAGATCTTTACCCGCCTCGCCGACGCCCGGGCGCGCCTCGCCGGCGCCGAGGGGGTTGAGCAGACCGCCGAGAGCTACGGTGAGCTTCAGTCCGCTCTGAGCCGACTCCTTGTTGTGGTGGAGAACTATCCGCAGCTGCGCAGTAACGAGAACTTCATCCGCCTCCAGGATGAGCTTGCAGGCACCGAGAACCGGATCGCCGTGGCGCGGCAGCGGTACAACGAGTCGGTGCAGCAGTTCAACACCCGGGTACGCAGCTTTCCTACCTCCATCATCGCCGACGCCGCGCGCCTGGAGACCAAGGAGTACTTCGAGGTACCCGAAGGGGCTCGGGAGGTTCCGGAGGTCGATTTCGGCGAGTAGGGTGGCAGAGGGGGCGTTTCCGCCGGTTTACTCACCGCATCCTCCCCCTCCCGACGGCACCCTCAGTGGCTCTCCCCGGCGGTCAGCCCTACTCCCCGCCGCCCTCCGCGAGGAGCGGGACGACCGCCTCGAGGATCAACTCGGTCCCCGCCTCCGACCGGTTCGCGCTTGCGGCGACGGCGAGCTGCGCCTCCGGCGAGTAGAGCAGAAACGCCTCGAAACCCGGCATTCCGCCGGTGTTGCCGACAAAAGCGACTCCCCCGACCGTGACCCTCCGCAGCCCGATGCCGCCCTCCCGCAGGAGCGCCGGCTCCACCAACTCCTGCTCGAGGAGCTCCGTGGATATGAGGCGGCCGTCAAAGAGGGCGGCGATAAACCGGCTCATCTCCGCCGCCGTCGAGACAAGACCGCCGGCCGCCCACGCCCAGGATGAGAGGGCACGGTTCTCCCGCTCCACGGTTCGCGCTCCCGACCGGGAGCGGCGAAACTCGTAGCCGTCAAGGAGCGACCCCGGGGAGTCGGCGGGTGGAGCGGAGGCTCTGCCCGGCTCCCCGGGGGGAGAGGCGCCACCGGGCAGGCGGGTTTTCTCGAGACCGAGGGGAGAGACGATGTAGCGCTGAAGAAGGGCGGAGTAGCTGTCGCCTGTCACCTCCTCGCTGAGAAGCGCGAGGAGGTGAAAGTTGCTCGCATTGGGTCCCCGGAGGCTCCCGGGCTCGAGCCGGCCCGTTTGCCGGAGGATGCGTCGGTAGATCGCCCTCGGCTCCCAGTGGCGACGAGGGCGCAGCCGGTGGCTGAGGCGATCAAACGTAGCGTCGCTGTAGGCGGCGAGACCGCTTTCATCCTGCAGGAGCATTGCGACGGTGATCTCCTCGGCCCCGGGGAGCTCCGGCAGCCAGCGGCTCACCGGCTCCTCCAGGGAGAGTCGGCCCTCCTCCACCAGGGAGAGGAGTATCACCGAGGTGTACAGGGCGGTCACCCCGCCGATGCGGAACTGGTCATTTACGGTGAGGGGTGTCTCCCGCCCCGGGCCCTCGCTCCCCCAGGCGAGAGCAATCCGTTGCCCGGGCCCGGTGATGCCGAGCTGGAAGCCGGGAATCCTCTGTTCCTCCACCAGCGGCGCCACCCGCGCCTCGAGGAGCGCCTGGGGGTTGCTCTGCCTCGGGTCCTCAAAGAATCGGCCACTCACCTCCGGCTCCTGATCGAGGGGGCCCGGTGGCGAGACGCAGCCGGCGAGGAGTGCCGCGAGGAGCGCCGGGAGGAGGATTCCCGGAAACAGGCGTGCCGGGAGGCGCTTAATCAATGGGTTGGCCTTCGAGGTAGGCGAGGAGAGATTCGAGGTGGAGGTGGATTGTCCGGAAGGTGTAGCCGTCATCGAAGCGGGAGAGGATCTCCCTTTGAGGCATCTGGTACCGTCCGTGGCCGATCTCGTCCCCGGCGTTATCCACCAGAGCGGTGAGACTCTCCTGCGTCGCCTCGAGATGAAACTGGAGAGCCATCACCCTGCGGTTGTAGCCAAAGGCTTGGTTGGGGCAGACCGGGCTCGACGCCCAGCGCTGGGCACCCGGAGGAAGGTCGAAGGTCTCGCCGTGCCAGTGGAGCACCTCGAGGGATTCGGGCAGGGCCACCGGCACCGCCCCGTGAACCGAGACAGGATACCAGCCGATCTCCTTTTCCAGGGCAGGGTAGACCCGGGAGCCGAGGGCCCGGGCGATAAGCTGCGCCCCGAGACAGATACCGAGGAGCCGGCGACGAGTCTCGATCAGCTGCTTTACCCAGATGATCTCATCCTCGAGCCACGGGCAGGTGTCGGTGTCGTTGACGCTCATCGGGCCACCCATGAGAACCACCCAGTCGAACTGCTCGGGAGCAGGAAGCGGCTCACCGTTGTAGATGTGCAGCGTGGACACCGTGTGTCCCCGATCCTCCATCCACTCCGCTATGCGACCGGGGCCCTCGAAGGGCACGTGCTGGACCACCAGACAGTCCAAAGAAAGCATAGACACAGGGTATCACACCTCCAGGGTGATCGAAAACAGCGCCGCTTTACCGCTGCCCGGGCCGAGAGCCCGGCCGCCTTCTCCTCAAACCTCCGGGGTGACCAGTCGCCCCCGGGTCTCCTCGCCGATCTCCTCGCCCCGGAGGTAGACCGAGCGCACCTCGCCTGTAAAAGTCATACCGACGTAGGGTGAGAGCTGATGCCTGTCGCGAAGCTCACCTCTTTCGAGCTCCCGGGAGACCGACAGGTCGAGGAGGGCGATGTTCGCCTCGTTACCGATTTCGATCCCACCCTTCCTCGCCATTCTGAATCGGGAGGCGGGGTTCTCGGCGAGGAGCGCGACAATCCGCTCATCCGCTATGCCGAGGGTGAGCAGGGAGCGAAGGGTGGTCTGGACGCCGGCAATACCGCCCCAGGCGGTGGCGAAGTCCCCGGTCTCCTTGAGCTCCCGGGGGGCCGGAGAGTGGTCGGAGCCGACAGTGTCGATCCGCCCGGCGGAAAGCTCCCCTATGAGGGCGTCCCGGGTTTGTGCGTCCCGCAGGGGGGGAGCACACTTTGCCCGGGGGCCTATCCGCTCCATGTCCTCGTCGGTAAGCATGAGGTAATGGGGGCAGGTCTCACAGGTCGCGTCCACCCGCCCCTCCCCGGCGGCTCTGCGGACGAGCTCCACTCCCTTAGGATTGGAGACGTGGACGATGTGGACCCGGCAGCCGGTCTCCTCGGCGTAGAGGAGGGCGCGCCCGATCGCCTCGAGCTCCGCGAGGATCGGCCGACTCTCGAGAAAGCTGCGCACATCCCGGCGCCCTCTGGCCCGCATCGCCTCGCTCAAGGCGCCGGTAATTGAAGCGCTCTCGGCGTGGAGGAGTACCGGCAGGTCGAGGCGGCTTGCGATCTCCATGCCCCGGTAGAGGGTGAGGTCGTCGGCGTACGGGAAGTCGTCGATCCCCGAGGGACACATAAACGCCTTGAACCCGAGAACCCCCCGCTCCGCGAGCTCCTCCATCCGGGGGAGATTGATCGGCGTGAGCCCGCCGTAGAGTCCGAAGTCGGTGCGGGAGCGCGCCTTGCACACCTCGAGCTTCGCGTCAAAGGAGGGGCCGTCGAGGGTGGGCGGGGAGGAGTTGAGGGGCATATCTACAAAACAGACACCACCCCCGGCGGCGAGGGCGGCCGAACCGGTGGCGACGCCCTCCCAGTGGTCCCGTCCGGGGTCGTTAAAGTGAAGATGGGAGTCGATCACCCCGGGGTAGGCGACGAGGCCGCTCCCGTCGATCTCGCCCCCCTTCCCGAGCTCTGCCCCGGTTATCTCATCCTCGAGGGCGACAATCAGCCCGTCACTGATGCCGATATCCAGTCTCCTCCTGCCGGAGGAGCGCGCAACTTCCGCCCCGCGGATGAGTCGGTCCAGTTTCACCTCAGCTGCCCCGATAGGTGGTATAGGACCACGGTGTCACCAGCAGGGGAACGTGGTACCCGGCGCTGTCGTCGGCGATCCTGAACTCCACCGCAACCCGGTCGAGAAAGCTTCCGGCGTCCCTGTGTTCCTCCCGCCGGTAGTACTCACCGACGAAAAAGACGATACGGTACCAGCCGGCGCGCATCTTCTCATCCTCGAGCAGGGGCTTGTCGGTCCTGCCGTCGCTGTTGGTCACTGCCGTCTCGAGGAGCGTATCGTCCCCGGGGCCCACCGCCCAGAGCTCGATCCTCACCCCCGCCGCCGGACGGCCCGTGGCGGTATCGAGGACGTGGGTGCTCAGCCTTCCCATCCCTTACTCCTCTCGTCGCACCGCGCCGGTAATGTAGCCGAAGGGCGAATCAGTTCCGTAGAAGATCTCACGGTTGTTCTCCATGCCGAATCGCTCGAGATCAAAGAGGATGTGGTGCTGGTTCGGCATGGCGAAGGCGACCTCCGCTATTGCGGGAACCGCGGCGAGGATCGCCTCGCCCATCTCGAAGAGGGTAGCCTGGAGGCTCGGGCTCCAGTTCGAGGCAAAGACGCTCAGTATCGCCTGCTCCACCGACTCCCTCGTCTCCTCGTAGTCTCCCGGGGCGGTAAAGCTCCAGCTCGCGTCAATGGTGGTAGCGAGGATCCGGTCGTCGGTCTCCGGGAGTGTGGTCAGATCATCCTTGTGATAGCCGGCGAAACCGGAGCCGCCGCTCTTGAAGACCTCGATACCCGACAGACCGCTGAGGACCAGCGGCTCCTTGTACACCCCGCCGGCTACCGGAGCTCCGTCGGCCCGGGTGAGCGCTCCCGCCGGCAGCTCGCCGAGGCCGACGGTGGCGGTCCGCTTACCCTGACCCTTAACGAAGGCGTGGTGGTGCGGTTTTCCGTCCACCACGATTCTGCGCCACCGCTCCCCCTCGACCTGGACCGCGGTGCCGCGGATCTGCGGGTAGGTGCCGACAAAGTGGTCTACCAGGGCGATAGCGAACGCTTCGGGAGTTGAGAAGGAGTTGCGCTTTGCCACCACGTAGACGCTGTTTTTCATCGTGTCGGTCGGGACACAGGAAGCGTTGTCCCCCTCGGTGTAGACCGCCTCGAACTCGCCGTAGAGCATCACCTCCACGGTGAACTCATATACCGAGTGTTCGTCCCCTGACCGGGCGAGTTTGGTAAGTCTCACCCGCTGCTTTCCGTAGGAATTACCCCTCAGTTCAGCCATCCTTTGCTCCTTCTTTCTGCTCTCTCTCCCCCATCGGAGGGAGTCGGGACTCATCGGGAAATCAGGTCCGTCATACGTAACCAGGCGATCTCGCCGATCTCGCCGAGGGCGGTCTCGATCTCGGCCTCTCTATCCTGGGCGAGACGGTTGGGAAACGCCTCGAGGATAGCCTCTTTTCTGTTTTTCCTCGCACAGATGACAAAAGGAAAGCCGAAGCGCTCCCGGTAGGCGGCGTTGTACCGGTCGAAGTAGGCGACCTCCTCCCGGGAGAGGTTGTCGAGCCCGGCCGACGCCTGTTCCGCCGCGGACTCGAGCCCGAGTCGCCCCTCCTGGGCGAGGCGTCCGACGAGGTCCGGGTGCGCCCGGATCAGCTCTACCTTCGCCTGCTCCCCGGCCTCTCGGATCGCCTCCATGCACGCCTGATGAAACTCCTCGAGGGACGAAAACGGGCGCCTCCGGAGGGCGGTCTCGACGACCCAGGGTGAGTTCTCGAAGAAGCCACCAAAGCGCTCCACCCCCTCGGCGAGCTCCATCCGGTTGAGCTCCTCGAGAGTTACCGCCTGAGTGTTACCCATCGGTGAGACCCTCGGGACGGGACCAGAACAGCTGCGCGAGCAGCTGCGCCGCCCCGGCTATGTCCTCGATCCTGCTGAACTCCCCCGGGTTGTGGCTTATGCCGTCCTTGCTCGCCACAAAGACCATCGCCGTCGGCAGATGGGGCGCGAGGACCGCCGCGTCGTGGAGTGCTCCGCTCGGGACCAGGGGCGCGGGATAGCCGATCTGTTGCGACGCTGTGGCAAGGGCGTTGCAGAGCGCCTCGCTCAACGGGCTCGGCTCGATACGCTCGGTCAGGAGAACCTCCGCACCGATCCCGCGGTGTGCGGCGATCTCCTCGATCCGCCGGCGAATCTCCGCCTCCCCTCGGCTGAGCATCTCCTCCTCCTGAGCCCGGAAGTCCACGGTGAGCCGCACCTGTCCGGCGATGACGTTGGCTGCGTTCGGTTCGGCCTCAACGACGCCGACGGTAACTACCGTCTTCGCTAACTCCCGGTCGTACCGGCGGCCGAGCTGCTCACTCTCCACTATGACCTCGGCGGCGCAGGCGAGGGCGTCCTTTCGCTCGAGCATCCCTGTGGACCCGGCGTGATTAGCCTCGCCGAGGAGGCGCGCCTCAATCTGACGGCGGCCGTTTATCCGGTCGACAAGGGCGAGGGGGCGCCCCTCGTTCCAGAGGGAGATCCCCTGCTCGGCGTGGACTTCCACAAGGCCGAAGTAGGCGTTGCCGTCGAGGGTGCCGAGTTGTTCCGGGTCGACGCCGTAGGCGCGTCCCGCCTCGATGTAACTCTCACCGTGACGGTTTCGAAGGCGCGCGAGGGTTTCCCCGGAGATCTCTCCCGACCAGCCGCGGCTTCCGAGCATGCCGAGTCCGAAGGTCGTCCCCTCCTCTTCGGCAAAGACAACCAGCTCCATAGGCAGTTCCGGGGCGACCCTGAGGATCTCGAGGGGGATAACGACCCCCATGACGCCGTCATACTTTCCCCCGGAGGGAACCGAGTCGATGTGGCTCCCCGACAGCCAGACCTTTCGCTCCCAGCCGACCTGCCTGCTCCTGATGTGCAGATTGCCCGCTCCGTCTGTCCGGATCTCCCCTCCCGCCGCCTCCGCCTCGGCGATCACGTATGCCCGCGCCTGCGCCCACGCCTCGGAGAACGTCGGCCTGCTGTAGCCCACCAGAGGCGGGGTTTCGGAGAACCCGGCTATCGCCTCGATGTCGGCGAGGATCCGGTCGGCATCGACGGATGGTCCGCTCATACCCCGAACTGCTCCCGCCACTCGGCGCCGGTTTTTTCCATGGTGCTCTCCGCCGCGCTGCGGCGCAGACGGTGGATCTGCGGCATGCCGAGCTGGAACTCCTGCATCCAGTCCCGGGCAAAGATCCCCGCCTCGGTTTCCGCAAAGATCTTGCGCACCTCCGCCTCGTTGATAACCCGGGGTCCCCGGGTGCGGGCGGCGAACTCGCAGGTCCTGCTCGACCGGTGAGTGAGGTACTCCTCGATACCGTGCTCGTCCATCACGTCGATAACGCTTCGCAGGGATCGAATCGACTTGGCGTAGGCGAAACTCGGGGGGTAGCCGTTGTCCACCATCGTCTGAAAGCAGAGGCGCATCAGATGAATGACGCCGCCGTAGAGTATCTGCTCCTCGAAATTGTCCCCTTCGGTCTCCTGCTGAAAGGTAAGATTGACCACTCCAGCCCTGGTGGAACCGACCACCTTGGAGACTGCCAGGGCGATCTGAAGCGCTTCGCCGGTGGCGTCGTTGTCCACACTGACGCAGCCGTAGATCCCTTCACCCTTGAGGTACTTCTCCCGGACAAACGCGCCCGGGGCGTTAGGCACAAAGAGGACCGTGTTGACATCTTTCGGCGGCTTGACCGCGCCGTAGAGGACGTTAAAGCCGTGGCAGAACACGAGGGTCTGCCCGGCCCGGAGGTTCGGCGCGATCTCATCGGTGTAGACCGGCGGCTGTGCCGGGTCTGCGAGTTCGATGAGCAGTACATCCGCCTTCGCCGTCGCCTCGCCGTAATCGTACACCTCAAACCCGTCGGCCTCCGCCTCCTTTCGGGAGCTTGACTCCGCCGCCGGGCGGCTGCCGACGATTACCTTGCATCCCGAGTCCCGGGCGTTCGCCGCCTGCGCCTTGCCCTGGATGCCGTAGCCGATGACGGCGATGGTTTTTCCGTCGAGAACGGAGCTGTCCACATCCTCGTCCCGGTAGATCTTCTCATCCATGCTTCTTGTCTCCTAAAGGGGGATCTCGCGATTAACGTTTTTGTAGTAGATGTAGCGGGTGGGCTCGACTCCCGTGGCGTAGTAGCTCTGGGGACAGAAGGGTCCCATCCAGATGAAGTCGCTCCTTTCCACCTCCATCCAGGTGTCGTCGAGGTAGTAAAGTCCCTTTCCCTGGAGGACGTAGAGCCCGTGCTCCATCACATGGGTCTCGGTAACCGGGAGGCTGTGACCGACCTGAAAGGTGAAGATGTTCATCGCCAGGTCGTAGGCGAACTCGTCGGGTATCAGGGTCTGCAGCAGGGCGCCCTCGTCGCCCATGTAGACCGCCGCGGCCACCTGCGACTCGTTGCCGATACGCGGTTCGAACTCGCCGATCCCCGGGGCTCCCTCGTATCGCTTTCTCAGCAGGAGCAGGGAGCTCTCCTCGGCCGCCTCGAGACGGTAACTCGCCGAGGGCGGGATAAGGGCATAGCCCCCGGAGGTGAGCTCCTCGCTCATCTCGTTTCCCCCTGTTACCGTGAGCCGCGCCCTCCCGGACAGAAGATAGAGAAAGTGTTCGACCTCCCCATCCGAGGGGTGCTCCCCCCTCGCTCCGCCCTTCAGGTCGATCAGATACTCCGCAAAGCTCGCTCCGATTGCCGGCGCCGCGAGAACCCGGATCTCCGCCTCCGGCCACTCATTGAGCTTCGAGTAGGGGATGCCTTCGAGGGGAAGAAGGGCGTAGCGCTCCTTTACTCTCGCACGACTGCCGAGCAGTTCATCCTGTCGTCTCACACTGCTGCTCCTTTCTTCTCTCTGAGTCTACGGCCTTTTGAGAGAACCTGCCAGCATCGCTCCGGGGTTATCGGAAGCCGGGTGATCCGCTCTCCAAGGGCGTCCCTCACGGCGTTGGCGACCGCCCCGGGGGTGGCGGTGGTGGTAAGCTCTCCGAGCGCCTTTGCCCCGAAGGGGCCGCCCTCGTCGAGAGACTCGAAGAAACGGGTCTCGATCTCACCGATCTCCCCGATCGAGGGAACTCGGTAGTCCCGGAAGGCGGGATTCGAAACCCTCCCCTCCTCGTCGATGAGGAGCTCCTCGCTCAAGGCGTATCCGAGGCTCTGGACCGTCGCTCCCTCCGCCTGGCCGAGACAGACCCGCGGGTTGAGGAGGGTGCCCGCGTCAACCCCCTGTACGGTGCGCAGGAGCTCCACCCTTCCGGTCGCCTCGTGAACCCGGAGGTGTACACCTACTACCGCAAAACTCATCGAGACCGTGTCGTGGGTAACGTTGTCCACCACGACCTCCACCGGTGTTCCGAGCTTATCCGCTCCGGCGAGGAGATCCGAAAAGGTGAGAAGAACTGGTGCCGAGCTCTCGTGGCCGGCCGCCCCGCCCGAGCCGCCCACCGGGGCCGGGGCCGGGGCCGGGGCCGGGGTGATCCCGGTCGGGGCGAGGGTGAGCTCCCTGGCGGGGCGAGCGAGGAGGGCGGAGGCGACGGCGAGGATCCGCTCCCGCAGTTGCTCCGCGGCGCGGAAAACCGCCTTCCCGCCGATGTAGGCGGTGGCCGAGGCGTAGGCGCCTGAGTCCTCGGGTGCGGCGGCGGTGTCCCCGGTCTCGACGATAATCCCGCTGTAGGGGACGCCGAGAGTCTCCGCGGCGATCTGGGCGAGGGTGGTGTCCGAGGCCGTGCCGATATCGGCGGTGGCGGTTTTGAGGAGAAACCCCTCCCTGGTCAGCTCCATCCGCGCCCCGGAGCGGTGGATCCGGGCGAGGCCGCTGCCGACGGTGGATACGCCGAACCCGCAGCCGTACTGCCAACCCGGCTCCGGAACCTCCGCGGCCGCAAGCTCCTGTAGTCTGTGGCGTACGTAGCTCAGGCAGTTGTCGAGGGCGTAGCCTCCGACACGGTGATCGCGGTCCTCCTCCTCTCCGAGGTGGAGCGCCTCCTCCCGGCTTATGAGATTCCTTGCCCTGAACTCCCACGGGTCCATCTTGAGTTTACGGGCAAGCTCGTCGAGGGCGCTGTCGACGGCGTAGGTCGTCTGGGCGGCGCCGTAGCCGCGGAAGGCGCCGGCGGGCACGCAGTTTGTGTAGACCGCCCGTCCCCGGGTCCGTTTGTTCGTGCAGCGGTAGAGGGCGAGGGCCTCGAAGGCGCCGCACTCGAGAACGTCGTAGGAGTGGTTTCCGTACGCCCCGCCGTTACTCAGGAAATCCATCTCCAGGGCGGTGAGGCGCCCGCTCGAGTCCGCCCCGGCCCGGACGGTTATTTTCATCGGGTGGCGGCTGTTGGTAGCGGAGAACTCCTCCCAGCGATTGAACTCCCAGTGCACCGGCCGGCCGGTACGCAGCGCCGCAACGGCGACGATATCCTCACAGAGCACCTCCTGCTTGTTGCCGAATCCTCCTCCGACCCGGGGCTTGTAGACTCTGATGGAGGACTCCGGACGGTCGAGGATCTTTGCGAGGGTGCGCCGGGCGAGATAGGGTACCTGGGTGCTCGCTCTGACCACCACGGTTCCATCCGCCTCCACCCAGGCGGTCGCGCCGTGGGGTTCGAGATGAGTGTGCTGCTGTCGCGGTGTATGGACGGTGAGCTCCACCGTCTCCGCCGCCTCCCGGAGCCCGGACTCCACATCCCCGAGGGCGTAGGAGATCTCCCCGATGAGGTTGCCCTCGGGGTCGGCAATCTGGGTAGACTCACGCTCCGGGTGGATTACCGGGGCCCCCGGGGCGAGGGCGTCCTCCGGGTCGAAGACCGCCTCGAGGGGCTCGTAATCGACCTCCACGAGGGAGGCCGCCCGGCGTGCGGTCTGGACGCTCTCGGCAACGACGATCGCCACCCGTTGTCCGGCAAAGCGGACCCGGTTGTCCAGGACGTAGGTGTCCATCGCGTCCCGGGGAACCCCGGGATGGCAGGCGGTGGAGTAGGGGATTCTCGACAGATGCTCGTACCAGAAGATATCCACCACCCCCGGGAGCTTTCTCGCCGCGGAATCATCCACAGAAGTGACGAGAGCGTGGGCGTGGGGAGAGCGCACCGCCGCAACGTAAAGGGTGTTTTCCGGCATCCCGGGGAGGAAGTCGGAGTTGAATGACGCCTCCCCGGTGACGATCGCCGGACCGTGACGGTTTGGAATCGAGACAGCGACTCCGCCGTCGGCGGCCGGGGTAAAGCGGGCGCCCTCCGGGTCCGAGTCGGCGGCCGGGGTAAAGCGGGCGCCCTCCGGGTCCGAGTCGGCGGCCGGGGTA
>JBKHDM010000052.1:0-20440 GCA_046541355.1 Spirochaetaceae bacterium | reverse complement strand
CCGGCGGACAGGAGGCTACGCTTCATGCATCTAGTATCGTTTGGGCACCGAGGCGAGTGCACATCTGTTGACACCGGAGAGAGCGCCTGAGTAGCATCTGAAGGGTAAAAGATGAAGGTCACCGTATACGAGACCGACAACGGCCCGTGTCCCTACCTGGACAATCGGCGTTGGGTCACCCACACCTTTGCCCTGCCCCACGTTCCGGACGCCACCTACGAGGGTATGATCAACGACGGCTGGCGCCGGAGCGGGACCTTTTTCTACCAGAACCACTGCCCCGGCTGTAAAGCGTGTCAACCGATCCGGGTTCCCGTGGCGGAGTTCTCACCCTCCAAATCCCAGCGCCGGGTGCTCAGGCGTAACGAGGATGTGAGCGTGACCGTCGCGCCCAACCGGTTCAGCAGGGAGGTCTTCGATCTCTACCGGCGCTACCAGGAGGAGCGCCACGGTCGGGACGAGACCTCCGGGGAGTCGGGATTTCGCCGCTTTCTCTGCGAATCCGCGGTAAACACGATCCAGATGCACTACCGCATCGAGGAGAGGCTCATCGGCGTCGGCTGGATCGACGAGCTCTCGGAGTCGATCTCGAGTGTCTATTTCGTTTTCGAGCCCGGAGAGGAGCGGCGGAGTCTCGGCACCTACTCGGTCCTCCGGGAGATCGACCGCGTCCGGGAGCTCGGCCTGATCTGGCACCAGCTCGGCTTTTACGTCCGGGACTCCCGTAAGATGTCCTACAAGAGCAACTTCAGACCCCACGACCTTCTGATTGACGGCCGCTGGCAGCGGCAGTAGTTCGACCCTCCGCCGGTACCACGCCTGTTGTAAACCTTTCGTAAAAAGAGATCTTCCGGGCAGAGCGGGTAGATCCTCACTGGTGCAGAGCTCGGGAAGCAGCGCGACATAGTCCCGACATAGTCGTCATACCCCTCCCCGGAGGAGTCCCCGGGAGGGGGCAACAGTGTTATATTGCCCCATGCCCATGCGCTACGACATCATCGGAGATATTCACGGCCACGCTACCGAGTTGCGGGAGCTGTTGGACAAGCTTGGCTACCGGCGACGGGGGGAGCTCTACGAGCCGGGCGAACAGGACCGGATCGTCCTCTTTGTCGGAGACTTTCTCGACCGGGGGCCGGAGATCCGGGAGACGATAGAGCTGGTGAGCGCGATGGTGGAGGAGGGTTTCGCCAAGGCGATCATGGGAAACCACGAGTACAACGCGATCGCCTTTCACACCAGTGACGGAGATGGAAACTACCTGCGTCCCCGGAACAACCCGCACCTGTTTCAGCATCTCGAGACGCTCTACCAGTACCGGCGCCACCGCGACGCCTTTGAGAAGATGCTCGACTGGTGCAGCAAGCTCCCCTTCTACCTCGAACTGCCGGAACTCCGCCTGGTTCACGCCGCCTGGATCCCGGAAGACCTTGCGTTCCTCCGCTCCATCGACACCGGGGGAGCCCCGTTGCGAGACGAGGAGTTTCTCCTGCGAACCGCGGTACCGGGCAGCCGGGAGCATCGGGCGGTGGAACATCTGCTGAAAGGTGTCGAGATGGACCTCCCCCCGGGGGTCTTCTTTGAGGACAAGGAGGGGTTTCGACGGCGCCGCAGTCGCGTCGCCTGGTGGCTCGACCCGGATGATCACCAGGAACTGACCGTTGGACAGCTGGTCTTTCCCACCGCCACTACCGAAAGCAGCCACCCGATCACAGAGGAGGATCGTGCGCTCCTGTCAGGCTACGATGGAGAAAAGCCGCTCTTTCTCGGCCACTACTGGCTCACCGGGCCACCCCGGCCGCTGACACCGATGATCGCCTGTCTCGACTACAGCGTCGCCGCGGGGGGCAAGCTTGTCGCCTATTGTTTCGCCGGGGAGAGGGAGCTGAAGGCGGACCACTTTGTGGCGGTGCCGAGCCGTACTCCCTGACTCAGCTGTTCTCGTCAAAAAGCCAGGTGCTCAGGTACCGCTCGCCGGTGTCGCAGATAATCGTTACAACCGTTTTGCCTGCGTTTGCCTCCCGCCGGGCTACCTCGAGGGCGCCCCAGGCGTTTCCTCCGGCGGAGATGCCGCAGAGGATCCCCTCCTTTCTGGCGAGCTCCCGGGCAGTACGCCCCGCGTCCTCCGCGGTGACCGTGAGAACCTCGTCTATCACCGACCGGTCGAGGACCTCTGGCACAAAACCTGCGCCGATACCCTGGAGCTTGTGGGGCCCCGGGTCGCCTCCGGAGAGGACCGGGGAGTCCGCCGGCTCGAGAGCGATCGCCTGGATATCCGGATTGAGTTCCTTCAGCCGCCTGGCAACCCCGGTAATCGTACCTCCCGTGCCGACGCCGGCGACAAAGATGTCCACCCTGCCCTCCGTGTCCTTCCAGATCTCCTCGGCGGTGGTCCGGTAGTGGACCTCCGGGTTCGCCTTGTTGTTGAACTGCTGCATCATCACCGCGCCGGGGGTCTGATCCACGATTTCCTGAGCCTTCGCGACGGCACCCTTCATCCCCTCGGTACCGGGTGTAAGCTCCAGACGGGCGCCGAGGGCGGCGAGCAGCCTGCGCCGCTCCATGCTCATGGTGTCCGGCATCGTCAGGATGACCTTGTACCCCTTGACCGCGCCTACGTAGGCGAGGGCGATCCCGGTATTACCGCTGGTAGCCTCCACGATGGTGGAGCCCTCCTTGAGGGCGCCCTCCCGCTCCGCCGCCTCGACCATGGCGAGGCCGATGCGGTCCTTTACGCTTGCGAGGGGGTTGTGAGACTCAAGCTTCCCGTAGACCTCGGCCTTGCACCCTTCGGCCACTCGATGCAGCTTGACCAGGGGGGTGTTTCCAACAAGCTCGGTCATATCGTTTACACGGGCCATAGTTCCTCCTCTTGGTACTCGGATTGTTACTCAGATGGTGTAGTTGACCACACCCCGCCGGCGCTCCTCGGCGAGGAGGGCGTCGGCAATCGAGAATCGGCGGATCAACTCGGTTGTCTCCCGGTTGATCTCCTGCCAGATAGCCGCCTCCGGCTCCGCCGTCGCCTCGGCGGCAGATTCGAGGACTTCAATAATATCGAGGAGACGGATCTGACTCGCCTCCCGGGCGAGGCGAAAGCCGCCGTACTTCCCCTTTACACTCTCGAGGATACCTCCCGCCCGGAGCTCTCCGAGGATAACCTCCAGGTACTTCTCCGGGATCCCCTCGGTAGCGGCGATCTCCCGGGTGGCGACAGTGCGCCCCGCACCGTGGGTCGCCAGGTAGACGAGGGCACGGGTGGCGTAACGGACTTTGCTCGAGGCGATACGTATATCTCTTCCCATAAGAACCTCAGGTATTACCTACTATCCTATCAGTTACTGGGGATAAATAATAGTATCAACGGGGTGTCAGGTAAAGGGGAAAAAAAGTCTCAGCGGGAGGGTTCCCGGGGCAGGAGCCAGCAACCGTTCTCCGGTATGTGGGCGAAGGCGTCGCTGCCCACCTCAAAGGGGGCGGACCGGCTGCGGTCGAGGACCGCCCAGTGGTGTCCGGCAACGTCGATGATGTAGCGTCGGTGGGTTCCCATATAGACGTGGCGGAGTATTTTGACCGGGATGTGGTTATCCCCCTCCCCCCTTCGGACCTCCCCCCCGGGGGGCAGCGGATGCAGGGTGATCTCTTCGGGCCGAACCAGGAGGGTCACCTCGCTCCTCCCATCCCTCACCGCCTCCGTGCACGACGCCTCCACCTTCAGCCGTCCCGCCTCGGTCTCCACCGCCCGGTCCACCAGACGAGCGTGGATAGCGTTGTTGTTACCGAAGAACCGGGCGATCCGCATGTTTGCCGGCCGCCGGTAGAGCTCGTCGCTCCGGGCGTACTGCTGCAACTCCCCGTCAAACATTACGGCGATCCGGTCGGCGAGGAGTACCGCCTCCTCCAGATCGTGGGTGACAAAAATGATGGTGACATCGAGCTCCTCCTTGATCGAGAGGATGAGCTCCCGCATCTCGTCCCGCAGGGAGGCGTCGAGGTTGGAGAGGGGCTCGTCGAGGAGCAGCACCTTAGGCTCGAGGATGAGCGCCCGGGCGAGGGCGACCCGCTGCCGCTGCCCGCCGGACAGCTGCATCGGACGGCGCTCCTCGTAGCCTGCAAGCTGCATCCGCTCGAGCATCGGGGTAACCCGCCGCCGGATCTCCCGGGCGTCCACACCCTGCATCCTCAGGCCGAAACCGACGTTGTCGGCGACACTCATAAAAGGAAACAGCAGATGGTTCTGAAAGACCATCACCGACTCCCGCCGCTCCGCGGGGATCCGGGTTACATCCTCTCCGTCGAACCGGACGCGCCCCCGGTCGGGCTCCAGGAGCCCGGCGATAATCTTGAGGGTGGTCGTCTTTCCGCATCCTGAGGGGCCGAGGAGACAGACGAGCTCTCCCCGGGTGATGGTAAGGGAGAAATCCTTTACCACCCGGAGCTCCGAACCGGGATAGGTCTTGTCGATATGCTCGAGGAGAACTTCAACCACGGGGTGCCACCATAGCCTCTGTCGGCCCGCTGCGCAAGGGACTTTACACCTTGCCGGCGGCGCTCATCGCGATGGAGCGGCCGGTGAGAAAGCGGGAGGTGAGAGAGAGAATGATCGCCGCGGGTATGAGAAAGAGCACGCTCAGGGCGCCGGTGAGGGCGTTGTCCCCGGCGGTGGCAAAAGAAAAGAGGAGCACCGGCAGGGTGACGACTCTCCCCCCGCCGATGAGGAGGGTGAGGATGTACTGGCTCCAGGAGATGAGGATGACAAAGAGGCTGCCGGTGATAATGCCGGGGTAGACCATCGGGAGGGTGACCCGAAAGATCGTCTGGTACTTGCCCGCCCCGAGGGAGCGCGCCTGCTGCTCGTAGGAGACGTCATAGTTCGAGAAGACGCTCTTCATCACCACAACCATGTATGGGAGCGTGGGAATCAGGTGGGAGATCACCACCCCCAGGAGCGTGTCCACCAGGCCGGTTCGGATAAAAAAAATGTGGATCCCCATGATAACCGCCAGGGGCGGTACGATGAGGGGGGCGATAATCACGAACTCCAGCAGCGCCTTCCCTCGAAACTTGTACATACCGAGAGCGCGCCCGGCGGGCACCCCCAACAGGAGACAGAGCAGACAGACGAGAACAGAGATGAGCATGCTGTTACCGAACGCCTCGCCGACCCCGGAGCCCGCGGTAAAGACGTACTCCCAGGCGCGGCGGCTGAGCTCATCCGGCAGGATCTCCGGGAACCACCAGCTTCGACTCACCGACCAGACCAGCAGGGGGGCGATCGGGAGGACCACGCCGATGAGGATCCCGAGGAACGTCGCCAGTCGCACCGGTCGGGAGGAGGTACTCACCTTCACTCTCCCACCTCCGTAAAGCCCTTGGTCAGCCGCTGGTAGATCGCCACCAGCAGGAGCACCAGAAGGGCGATAATCACGCTCACCGCCATCGCCTGGGGCCTGAGGGCGAGGTCGGTGTCGATGTAGAGGCGGTAGGAGAGGACCGAGAGCATCGTCGGAAAGCTCTCCCCGAGGAGATAGGGCACCTCAAAGGAGCCGAAGACGAAGGCAAAGATAATAATGGACCCGGGGATGAGACCCGGAAGCATGAGCGGCAGGAGGACGTAGCGGAAGCGCTGCAGGCTGTTTGCCTTGAGGGAACGGGCGAGTTCCTCGTAATCCTCCCCGATCGACTGCAGTACCGACAAAGCGATAAGCCCGACAAAGGGGATCTGCTTCCAGAGGTAGACGAGGATGATTCCCACACCCCAGTCGTCGTAGACCATCGCGGGAAACTGGCTCGCCTCGGAGATCAGGCCGAGGTGGTAGGCGATCCGGGCGAGAAGCCCGCTCTGGGAGACCAGGGTGATCATACCCGCCGCCACAACGATGTGGGGGACGGTGAGGGGGAACTGGTAGAGAAAGGTGAGAAAGCCGCGTCCCCGAAAGGTGCGTCGCAGAACAAGGGCGGTGGCGATGGCGAGGACGATGGTCAAAGCGGTGGTAGCGAGGGAGACCCAGAGGGTAAGGGCGAGGGAGTTGAGAAACCCGGGACTTCGTACCACCTCGAGGTAGGCGGTGAGGGAGAGCTCCTCGAACCCTACCGCCGGTAGGTAGCCGAGACTCTGCAGAAAACCGAGGCTCACCCCACCGGCAAAGAGGATAGCCACAACCAGTACCGCCGGAGCGAGGAGGAGAAAGATGTCGACCTGTCGCCTGATCCCCGACCGTATCATGATACGCTTAAACCGGGGCCTGTCCCGGGGTCTCCATTACCATGTATCATTGCTCGATTACTGCTCGAGAACATGACGGCGCCAGCCGCGCTCGATCGCCTCGAGCCACTCCGCCTGAAGCTCCGGAAGCTTGCGCTCGGCGCGCACCTCGGCCGGCACGGTCTGGGGCGGACTGGGGAGCTCCTCAAACCGCTCCTGCCACTCTGCGCCCACCCTGGACAGGTCGATTACCGGCGGGTCTCCCCAGACCTCCGGCTGCGCCTTGTGGTGCTGCACCTCCGGGGAGAGCAGGAGGTTCGCGAGAACCATCGCCGCGGCTTTGTTCGGAGAGTTGTAGGCGATGGCGACGAAGTGGGTGTTTCCGATGGTTCCCTCGTCAAAGACAAAGGAGCGGGTGCTCTCGGGGTAGCGCCCCTGGGCGACGAGGTTGGCCGGAGAGTTCGGGTTGTAGGCGATATCGAAGTAGACCTCGCCGTTGGCGTACAGCTGCTGGAGCTGGGAGCTCGTCTCCGGGTAGGTCTCACCCTCCCTCCAGAGAAACGGTTCGATCTCGTTGAGGATCTCCCACGCCCGGGGCGCGACCTCGTCGTAGAGCTCCTGGTCAAAGCGGCCGAGAAGCTCCTCGTACCCCCCGGCGGCGTAGTAAAAGACGTGGCGGACAAAGGCGCTTCCGATGTAGTCCGGGGGGGCGGGGTAGGCAAACCGTCCCGGGTTAGCCCGAATCCACTGGAGCAGCTCCCCCACCGAGGCGGGGGGTTCGCTCACCCGGGCGCTGTCGTAGACCATCACAACCTGTGCGGTTCCGTAGGGGCTCTCATAGCCGTTTACCGGGTAACCGAAGTCGTTTGCGATCGACGGATCATCGAGATTGACGTACTCGATATTGGGAAGGGCGTCGGCGTACGGGCCGAAGAGGAGATCCGCCTCCCGCATCGTGCGAAAGTTCTCTCCGTTTATCCACATCAGGTCCACAGAGCCCCCCGAGTCCCGGCCCGCCTGCCGCTCCCCGAGAACCTTGTTGACAAAGACCGTCGCATCGGTGACCGGGACCATCTCGAGCTCGATGGAGTAGCGCTCCTCGAGGAGCGGGGCGACGTACCCCTCGACAAACCGGTTTGTGATATCCGACCCGCCCCACATGTTCCAGTAGACCGTCTGTCCCTCCGCTTCGGCGACGATCTGCTCCCAGCTCATCTGCCGGAAACGGTCCTCGAAGGGTTCAGCCTCCGGAGAGCCGCCGGCAAAGAGAGCAGGCGATAGAAAGAGCGTTATCAGCGCCGTGAGAAAGCTGGTGCGCAACGGATTATTCAAAGAGAGCCTCCTTTAACCACCTACCCCGGACCTTATGTGCATCCGTGCAACGGGTCAAGCACCTCGAGCCGGCAAGAGTTCTGGACGCCCCGGGCGGCGGGCCATACCTTGTCTCTATGAGATCTAAACTCCTGTCCGCCGCGACGGCGGCCCTTTTTTTCGCCCTTATCCTCACCCCGACGACCCTCCCTGCCACGGGGGTGCGGGAGTACCCCGCCGCGGAGGGCGAAGCTCTCGAGCTCAACCCGGAGGTTCGAACCGGGGTGCTCGACAACGGTTTTACCTACTACATCCTCGAGAACCCGCGGCCGGATAATCTCGCCTCCTTCCGTCTTGCGGTCAACGCAGGCTCCCTCATGGAGGAGGAGGACCAGCTCGGCCTCGCCCACTTTCTCGAGCACATGGCGTTTAACGGGACAGCCTCCTTCGAGGGCAACGAGCTTGTCCGCTACATGGAATCCCTGGGGATGCGCTTTGGCCCGGACGTCAACGCCTACACCAGCTTCGGCGAGACGGTCTACCGCCTCGAGGTCCCCACGGACAACACCGAGCAGTTCGAGACGGGTATGCAGATCATGCGGGAGTGGGCGACGGATATCACCTTCGCGGAAGATGAGATCGAACGGGAGCGGGGCGTGGTTATCGAGGAGTGGCGCACCGGGCAGGGTCCCACGAGCCGGATACAGAACCAGCACCTCCAGGTGATCTTTGCAGACTCCCGGTACGCCGAGCGGCTGCCGATCGGGGATGTCGAGGTCTTGAGAACCTTTCAGCGCCGGGAGCTCGTATCCTTTTACGAAACCTGGTACCGCCCGGACCTGATGAGCTTTATCGCCGTCGGCGATTTTGACGGAGAGGAGGTTGAACAGATGGTTCGTTCCACCTTCTCCTCCCTCACCCTCCCGACCACCCCGCGGATCCGCCCGGTCTACCCGATTCCGGACCATCCCGGGACCCGGGTCTCCATCGCCTCGGACCCGGAGGCTTCGAGCAACAGCGTGGTGGTCTACAACAAGATGGCTCCCTTTCGCCTGTTTACCCTCGATGACTACCGGGAGCTACTCACCTACACCCTCTACTCGATCATGTTCAACAATCGCCTTGAGGAGATCGCCCGCGCCCCGGAGGCGCCCTTTCTCAGAGCCGGGGCGGGCCGCAGCAATCTGGTGAGGGCGAAGGGAGTCACCGTTGTCTCCGCCCAGGCGGAGACCGGAGCTCTTCCGACGGCTCTCGAGGCGATCCTCCTCGAGTCGAAACGTGCCGAGGAGCACGGCTTTGCCCAAAGCGAGCTCGACCGCGCAAAGGATCAGCTCCTCGCCTCGATGCGACAGCTGTACAACAACCGCAACGCCATCGAGTCGACCCGCCGGGCGGACGAGCTCATCCGCTACCACCTCGAGGATGAGGCGGCCCCGGGGATCGAGGGGGAGTGGGAACTCTACCAGCAGTTTATCCCGGAGATATCCCTCTCCGAGGTGAACAGGTTCGCCGCCGACGCCCTGCAGGAGCAGAACCGGGTTGTCACCCTGAGCGCCGTGGAGAGCGACAGCGACCCGGCTCCCACAGAGGCGCAGGTGAGGGAGATCCTCGCCTCCATCGCCTCCCGGGAGGTGGCGCCCTATGAGGACCGGGTGATCAACCGCCCGCTCATCGAAGAGCCCCCGGAGCCCGGCAGCATCACCGACGAGGAGTTCCACGAGGAGGTGGAGACCAGAGAGCTGCGCCTCTCAAACGGCGCCCGGGTTCTCATCAAACAGACCGACTTCAAGGACGACGAGATAATCTTTCGGGCGTGGAGCCCCGGGGGCACCTCGCTCCTCGACGACCTCACCGCCCGAAACGCCCGGCACGCCACCATGGTAGCCTCGGAGTCGGGCCTCGGCAGCTTCTCCCGGGATGATCTCCAGCGGCTCTTGTCGGGGGTCAGCGTCTCCCTCGAGCCCTACATCGGTGGAACCGATGAGGGGTTTACCGGGTCGAGCTCGGTAGAAGACTTCGAGACCCTCCTGCAGCTCCTCCATCTCTCCTTTACCGAGCCGCGCCTCGACGAGCAGGCGGCCACCTCCTACCTCCGCCGGCTCCGGCAGGAGATATCCACCCAGGCTAATGATCCCCGGGGGCAGTTTCAGCTCACCCTTCAGGAGATCTACGCCCAGGGCGACCGACGTCAGGCTCCCCTCACCCCGGATAACATCGATGAGATCACCCTCGAGCGGATGCGGGAGGCGTACAGCGACCGCTTCGAGGGGGCGGGAGACTTTACCTTTACCTTTGTCGGGAACATCTCCCCGGAGCAGGCGCGCCCCCTGCTCGAGCGCTACATCGCCTCCCTCCCCGAGGGCGCTGTGGGAGAGGAGCCGAGGGACCGCGGCTTCCGGCCGCCGATGGAGCGCGTCGAGGAGACGGTACGGGCGGGCCGGGAGCCGGTTAGCCAGGTGGCGATCCTCTACTCCGGAGAGTACGACTGGTCGAGAGAGGAGAACTACCGCTTCTCCAGCATGATCGACGCGGTCCGGATCCTCCTGCGGCAGCAGATCCGGGAGGAGGCCGGCGGCACCTACGGTGTCGGTATAGGCGGCTTGCAGCAGCTCGAGCCCTACGAGGTCTATCTCATACAGATCGGTTTTGGAACCGACCCGGAGCGGGTGGAGGAGCTCACCGAAGAGCTCTACGACACCCTCGAGTCCGCGAAAGAGGGTGCCCTGGACGAGAGCTTTGTGGAGCGGGTTACCGCGACCCAACGGGAGGAGTTCGAGCGGAGCCTTATCGAGAACGGGTTCTGGGCCTCCGCCCTGGAGACGGCGGTGGAGTACGACAGGCAGTTCTCATCGATCCTCACCTATCCCGAGCTCATCGACTCCCTGACAACCGAGGATCTGACCGCCGCGGCCGAGGCGTATCTCGAGCGTTCCCGATCAGTCGAGCTCACCCTCCTGCCGGCAGCCGATTGAGCTCGATCTACCTCGTCCTGCCCCATCAGCTCTTTCGCACACCCCCGATCCCCGACGGCGTGGATCGGGTGGTGCTCCTCGAGGAGCCGCTGTTCTTCTCCCAGTACCGGTTCCACCGCGCAAAGCTCATCTACCACCGCGCCACGATGCGCTACTACGCCGACTACCTCCGGGAGCGAGGCTACCAGGTCAGTTACCTCGACCACCGGGAGATCGAAAGCGGGGACGCCCTGCGCACAGCCCTCGCCGAGCTTTTTAAGGGCGATGACGAGGCCCAGACGATCTACCTCCCGGACCCCGTAGACGACTACGCCCGGCGCAGGCTCGAGGGTGTTGCCGCGGCCCTCGGGGCGAGGATGCGGCTCCTCGAGTCAAGCTCCTTTCTCCTCTCCCTCCAGGAGCGGGGGGAGTACGGTGAAGGCAGAAAGAGCCTCTTTATGGCGGAGTTCTACAAGCGTGTCCGCAGGAGCCGGGAGATACTCCTCGACGGAGAGGAACCGGTCGGCGGTAGCTGGAGCTTTGACACCGAAAACCGCAGGAAGCTCCCCCGGGGGATCAAGCTGCCGAAGCCGCGGGAGTACCGGAACAACCCGGAGCTCGAGGAGGCGCGCAGGTGGCAGGAGGATCTGTTTCCCGACGCCCCCGGGCGGTGGCAGCCGATCTACCCGGCGACCTTCGAGGAGGCGCGGGCGGGGCTCGAGGAGTTCCTCGCGGAGCGCCTCGACCAGTTCGGCCCGTATCAGGACGCCGTGGAGCCGTCGGAGCGGATGCTCTTTCACTCCCTCCTCTCCCCGGCGATAAACGCCGGGCTTCTCACCCCAGGCGAGATCGTCGAGGCGACCCTCGAGGAGGCGGACAAACGGGAGATCCCGTTGAACAGCCTCGAGGGGTATCTCAGGCAGGTGGTCGGCTGGCGGGAGTTTATGCTTGTGAGCTACGAGCACCTCGGAGCGAGGATGCGCAGGCGAAACTTCTTTGGCTTCCACCGTCCGATGCCCGAGGCGTTTTACACCGGAACAACCGGACTCGAGCCTGTGGACGAGATTATCCGGCGGGTCCTCGAGTCAGGATACGCCCACCACATCGAGCGGCTGATGTTTCTCGGTAACCCGATGCTCCTGTGCGAGATCGACCCCGATGAGGTCTACCGCTGGTTTATGGAGCTTTTTATCGACGCCTACGACTGGGTGATGGTTCCAAACGTATACGCAATGAGCCAGTTCGCCGACGGCGGCCTGATAACGACCAAGCCGTACCTCAGCTCCTCCAACTACATTCGAAAGATGAGCCCGTGGAAGAAGGGTGGCTGGGCGACGGTCTGGGATGGGCTGTTCTGGCGTTTTGTCCACCGCCGGAGAGAACTCTTTGAAAACAACCCGAGGATGAGCATGATGGCGCGGCAGCTCGACCGGATGGGAGAGGAGAAGCTCTCATCCCACCTCGCGGTTGCCGAGGGCTACCTCGAGGCGCTCCACCTCCACGGCTCTCAGGCGGCCTACGTCGCCGGCCTCGACTGAGACCGGCGGCCGCCTCACCCCTTCTTCGACTCCCGTCGCTCTCGGCGCTTCTGCCTTCTTTGCTCCCTGTTACTCTTGTCGTAGAAGATGCCGTAGAGGGAGGGCACGATAATGAGCGCCGTGACCGTGGAAAAGATAAGCCCGAAGATAATCGTCGAAGCCATCGGTCCCCAGATTACCGACCGCCCGCCAACCCCGAGAGCCGTGGGCAGGAGCCCGGCGATCGTTGTCAGCGAGGTGAGCAGAATCGGCCGCAGCCGGGTGCTTGCCGCCTCGATTATCGCCTGACGAATCGGTGCCCCCTCGGCCCTCGTCTCGTTTACAAAGGTGACAAGGACAATCGTGTCGTTTACGGCTATCCCGGCGAGGGCGACACCGGCGTAGATCACCGTCGTCGAGAGGGGTGCTCCCGAGAGGATGAGGTAGAGAATGACGCCGACAAAGGCAAAGGGGACTGTCAGCAGGATGAGCAGAGGCTGGGTGTAGGAGCGGAACTGGGTCGCGAGGATCAGGTAGATCAAAAAGACGCCTATGATAAAGACCCGGGCAATCTCGGTGAGGGTGTCGGCTATCTCTGCAAACTCACCCCCGACATCGAGCTCGACGTCGGGAAAACGGGCGGCAAAGTCGTCCCGAAAGAGCCCCTGGATATCGCTGTTTATCCGGGGGGTGACAACCTCTCCCCGGGTTTCCGCCGTCACCGTCACCTCCCGCTTTCCGTCGATCCGTCGGATCGCCGAAATAACCTGCCCCTCATCGATCTCGGCGACCGCCGAGAACGGCACAAGAGAGCCGTTAGCCGCCGGGAGCTTGAGCTGCGAGATGCTGTCGATCGAGAAGGGGCGGCGGTTGGCGTAGCGCACGACAATGTCGCTCTCCTCGTTCTCCCGAAAGACCGTCCCCGCCACGATTCCGTCAAAACTGCCCCGGACAAAGTCACCCACACTCTGGGCCGAGAGGCCGTAGCGCGCCGCGAGGGTGTCGTCAACCCGGACCCGGAGCTCCGGGGTCCCCTCGTCGAGGTTGTCGTCGATGTTGATAACCCCGTCGTAGGTCGAAAGCTGCTCCTGAAACGCCTCGGAGACCGCGCCGAGCTCCTCGTAGCTGTCACCAAAGAGTCGGAACGAGATCGGCGGGTCGGTGGGAGGCCCGGTCTCCTGTTTCCTGAACTGGACAACCTCCGCCCCGGGAATGTCCCGGGTCTGTGACTCCACCTCCTCCATGATCGCGTCAATCGATCGCTCCCGCCCCTCCTCGCGCTCGGTCAGGTCGACGATAATCTGGGCTATGTTGCTGCGCCGGACGTTTTCCGTCTCCCCCCCGGCAAAGCCGACAAAGGCGTTTAGCGCCGCCACCTCCCCGTCACCTACCCGAGGGAGGATCCGCTGCTCGTAAGCCTGGACCACCTCACCGGTACGCTCGATCGGGGTTCCCGGAGGCATCTCGATATCGATGTAGAAGAGGGTTACATCCTCCGCCTCAAAGAGGTTCTGCGGGATCGAGGCAACCTGGGAAAAGACGAGAAACATAACCAGAAGCGAGGCGAGCACCGTCCATACCCGGTGGCGGTAGAGACTATCGAGTAAACGGGCAAATCTGTGCCTTACGCGGTCGAACAAACCGCCGGGACTCCGGAGGTTCTTTCCTCCGGGCCAGTCGGCGTAGTGGCTCGGCAGAAAGATCGCCGCCTCCGCGGTTGAGGCGATCAGGGCGATAGAGACGGTAAGCGGCACAACTCGCAGAAACCGCCCGATGATCCCCGGCAGAAAGGTGAGGGGCAGGAAGGCTGCCACGGTCGTTGCGGTTGCAGCGATAACCGGGACGATCACCTGATTTACCCCTGCCTCCGCCGCCTCCTCCCGGGATCGACCCTGCTGCTGGAGGCGGTAGGTGTTCTCCACAATGACAATCGCGTGATCGACGATAAGTCCGAGAACGAGCACGAGGCCGAAGAGGGTGTTGCTGTTGAGGGTTTCGCCGAACGCCTCGAGGGTGATAAAGGTGATGGCAAAGGTGATCGGGATACCAACGGCGGTTATAATCGCGTTTCTCACCCCGATAAAAATCAGGAGGATCAACACCAGCAGCGCGAGCCCGTAGAGGGCGTTGGAGGTGAGAACCTCGAGACTGTCCCGGAGCTGGACCGTCGAGTCATTGAAGTAGGAGACGTTGATCCCGGCGGGCGTGTTGCTGCCAAACCGGTCCACCTCCCGGCGAACCGCCTCTACGATATCGATTGAGCTGCCCCCGGGCACCTTCGCGATCCGCAGACTGATCGCCTGGGATCCGTTAAATCGAGCCTCACTGCCGTCGAGGTCGTAGCCGGGGCTGATGTCGGCGACATCCCCGAGGCGAATCACCCCCTCTCGCCGGTCGCTGTTGAGACGGACAACGATCTGATCGAACTCCTCCACCTCGTTGAGCTCCCCCACCGTCCGAAGCAGAAAATCCCGATTCTCCGTCCGCAACGTTCCGGCGGGTATCGTCACGTTCTGCGTCTCGAGCGCCTGGACCACCTCGTTTAGGGAGACTCCCAGCGCCTCCATCCTGCCACGGTCGAGCTCGACGTAGATCTCCTGGTCCCGACTCCCCACGAGGGTGACACTCGAGACCTCCCCGATCGTCTGCAACCGGTCACGGAGGTTCCGGGCGGTCGTGTCGAGGGTGCCGTAATTGACCGAACCGTGGAGGACAACCTCGATCACCGGGGCAAAGTCGGTGGAGGAAAACTCATCGAGATTCGCCTGCTGAGCGCCGTCGGGGAGATCGACATTTGAGAGTCGGTTCTGTACGTCCTGATAGAGCGTGTCGAAATCCTCCTCGCTGATACCTTGATCGAACTGGATGTTTATCCGGGCGATCCCCTCGCTGGTCTCCGACTGGATCTGGTCGAGGCTGTCGAGGCCCTGCATCTCGTTCTCGATCGGGACGGTTACCGTCTCCTCGATGTCCTCGGCGGAGACACCGGGATAGGGAACCGTAACGATCGCGAAGAAAAAGGGGATCTCCGCAAACTGCTCCCTCGGGAGCCGCTGAAGGCTGAAGAGTCCGAGGGCGAGGATGAGGATCATGAGGATGTTGATGAGTACCGAGTTGCGGACGGAAAATCGACCTATGTTCATCGGTTAGTTCCGCTCCCGGAGGGTTACCGAAATCGGGTCGCCGTCGGCGATCACCGTCACCCCGGAGACCAGGACGACGTCTCCCTCCTCGAGGCCCGCGGCAATAGCTGCCCGGTCGCCGAGACGCTCCTCAACCTCCACCTCCTGCCGGACCGCGACGTCCTCCCGGGCGACAAAGACGTGAGTCCCGTCCTCTTCGACAATCGCGGATCCCGGTATGACCAGCTGCTCCCGCTGATTGGTAGGCTCCACCGAGACGGTGGCGGAGACGCCGGAGCGGATCTGCTCGCACTCGTTCTCCCAGGAGAGGAGTACCGAAAAGCTTCCGGTTCCCGGGTCGCTGCCGGCGGCGATTGCGGTAACCTCGGCGTTCCTCTCCCGGGGCTCGCAGCTCGGCACGGTGACAATCGCCGGAGAGCCGACCTCCAGGAACCGCACCTCCCGCTCACCGAGGAAGATCTCCAGCTCCAGGGCGGAGAGATCGACGAACCGTGCAACCTCAACCCCCCGACTCAGGTAGTTGCCCGGAGTAAGTCCGTCCATCCTGCTCGCCACATACCCTGAGATCGGCGCCCGAAGGGTCCGGTTCTCGAGACTCAGGCGGTTCTGCTCTGCCCGGGAGCGGGCGCCGCTCACCGTACTGCGTACCCGGGAGAGCTCCGCATCCGAGGCGTTGCCGGTCTCCGCCCGCCGCTCGATAGCGTTGAGCTCGATTGAGGCGCGTTCGAGCTCCTGCTGCGCCTGCTCGTAGTTGAGGCGCTCCACGGTGTCGTCGAGGGTCGCGATCGGCGTATCCTCCTCGACGAAATCGCCGAGTCGCAGGCTCACCGACTCGAGGACCCCCTCGGTCTCCGAGACGAGGACAGCTTCTCGCGCCCCCCGGACGATGCCGGAGCCACGGATCTCCCGTACCAGCGGCTGGACCCGCGCCTCCACAGCTTCAACCGCCAGGGGTGTGCGCTCCTCCTCTCCGGCGTCGGGACGCTCCGCCCCGGCCTCCCCGTTGCCTCCACCTCGAGCCCCAGGAGGGCCGCCGCACCCTACAAGCATCACCACGCCCGCCAGGGCAACCGCTGCAAGCGCTTTCCGCATCCAATTCCTCCTCGACCCGATCCTCTGGTTTACCTAAAATATGGTAGGCAAAATCGAAGCGTCAACGTATTCGGACTACCCGGAGCAGGAATAACACGCTATGCTGATGGGCAGTCTATGTTGCAGGATCAGCAGCTCTCCTCGAGAGACCTTATTCTTGATACGGCTGAACAGCTTTTTGTCGAAAAAGGGTATCGAGGTGTCCGTCTAAAGAACGTCGCAGAGCTGGTAGGCATACGGCAAGCCTCCCTCTACTATCACTTTCCCGGGGGCAAGCGTGAGCTCTACGCTGAGGTAATGCGACGCAGCTTTGCCCGGAAACAGGCGGGTATCCGGGAGGCGATCAGGCAAGCCGGGTCGCACTGGAGAGACCAGCTCGACGGCGCAACCCGATGGCTCCTCTCCCAGACGCTCTACGACTACCGGAGGATGGTCCAAAGCGACCTTCCCGAGCTTGCCAGGGAGGACGCGGACCGCCTCGCCCAGGAGGCGTACACCGCCCTCCACCAGCCGATCGAGGAGGTTTTCGCCCTCGGGTCGCAGCAGGAGGGACTGCTCCTCCCGCAGCGCGGGATGATGTCAGGCTCCTTTATCGCGATCATCGACGGTATCCTGACGATCCCCGACTTTGCTCTGAGCCGGACCCGCCTCGACCTCGCCCGGGAGATGATCGAGATTCTGCTCAACGGCCTCAGACCCAGGGAGTGAACCTCCTCGGAGAGGAGCAGGTTCACGCCGGTACCTCGCTTTAGACTAAACCTCTCGTATCCCCGTCAGTTACAACGCCGTCGACCCGCTCATCCCACGCCTCGACGGGAAGCTCGGGGTAGATCTGCAGGGCGAAGGCTACGCCGATCGCCTGAAACGGTATCTGTTCTCCCCGCAGGGCGGAGAAAAACCTGTCGTAGAAGCCTCCGCCACGACCGAGACGGTCACCCTCGAGGGTAAAGGCGCGCCCCGGGGTGACAATCAGAAGCTTGCCCGGCGCCCGGGGCTCTCCGCTTGAGGCGACCACCGGTAGATCCCGGGGGGGCTGGTGAATCGCCATGGAGTTATCGTCCCGCAGAACCCCGAGCTCCTCCACGGCAAAAAAGACCAGCCCCTCCTCGCCGAACCGCGGGAGGGCGAGGAGCTTTCCCTGCTCCAGGGCCGCCTCGCAGAGGCGGGTGGTTTCGATCTCGTCCGGGAGGGAGACGAAAGCGAAGATCGCCTGCGCCTCGGCCCACGCCCGGGAGGCGATGATCCTGGCGCAGACCTCCTCGCTCCGGGAGAGCCGGGTTCCCGACTCCATCTGACCGACCTTGCGCCGGACCTCGTCACGGACCAGCTGTTTCGCATCCCGCTGTTTCGCCATAGTCTAAACCAGAAGCATACACCATGGAGCGGCGTCTTTCGACTACCAAAGCGCCGGGGATCCGGGGTAGAGTTACACCGTATGGCGCGACGGTCACTGCTTTTTGCCCTCCTTCTCCTCCTTGGAACAATGGCCCCGGCAGATGAGAGTATTCTCGTCCTCGCCCGCAACGGGAGTGCCGAGGAGGTTCTCGAGGCGATGCGCTCCGGCGCATCGATGAGCGAGCGGGACGTCTTTGGATGGACCCCGCTCATGCTCGCCGCGAAGTGGAACGACGACCTCGGCGTCCACCAGGCGATGCTGCGTAACGGGGCGCGGGTAAACGTGCGCAGCCGGGACGGATGGACGCCCCTGCTCGCCTCGGCGCGGTGGAACCGTAACCCCCGGGTTATGGAGCTGCTCATCAGCCGGGGAGCGGATATCGAGGCGAGCTCCGAGGAGGGGTGGCGAGCTCTGCACTGGGCGGCGGCCGGGGGGCGGGCCGAGGCGGTAGGTCTGCTGATCGCCGCGGGAGCCGACGGCAACGCCCGGGACAATAACGGCTGGACACCGCTGATGCTTGCGAGCCTCAGCAGGGACGCAGCCATCGTCTCGGCTCTCCTGGAGGCGGGGGCGGACCCGAACCTCCAGGACAGCTTTGGTCGCACCGCCCTCATGCGGGCGGCCCAGAACCCGAACGCCTCGGTCACCGCCTCGCTTCTCGAGGCGGGAGCGGCGGTAAACACCTCCGACCGCCTCGGGCGTACCCCGATCCTCTGGGCCGCCCGGTACAACGACAATCCCCGGGTCCTCGAGCTCCTCGAGGCGAGGGGCGCCAACATCCTCCATCGCGACGAGAGCGGGGAGGGGCTCTGGGAGGCGATCAGGGATAATCGGGAGCTTGCAGAGAGCGAGCCCTACCGGCGCTACCGCGCCCTTGGACTCTGAACAAAGAGGGCGGAGGCCGGCGGCAGGAGTAGCGTCCCGGGCAGCTCCAGAGCCTCGGGCAGGGAGGTTGCCGCAGGTTCATCATCCGGGCCCAGGATTCTTCCGTTGACAGCTATCCACGGCGCGCCAAGCTCACCCTCGAGACGCCATCCCCTCGACCCCGCCGGGAGCTTCGCCTTCGCACTTTTTTTCCTGCTGGTGTTTATCAGAAGCATCCCGACCCCCCTCTCCTCCCAGGCGTGACGGTAGACCCGAAAGGTGAGGCCGAGGTGGAGGGGCTTGTAGACCAGCGGACCCATCACCCGCTTCCACAGCAGGGAGCACCAGAAGTCCGGCCGGGGACGAAAGGTACCCGCCTCCAAGAGCCCGTACTCCCCGCCTACCAGCGCCTGACGCACCAGGCCCGTCGCCCCGTTCGAGGCCATGCTGCCGAGATGGTCTAACCACCAGAGAGAGCCTGCGTAGCGGTCGGAAAAGCCGCGCTGCCCGCCGAACAGAGCGTGGCCCGTCTCCCCGAGCCAGACTTCCGCGCTTCCGTTTCTTGTGGCGATCCGGCGCATCCTGCCGGCCATACGAACCGCCGACCGTCGCGCCCCACCCCAGAGGACCGTCCGACGCCTAACCCGGCGGGTTGCGACCCGGCCGCGGCTGCTCTGGTACGGGTAGTAGTGCCAGGTGAGCAGGTCGAGGGTCGGCCCGAGGCGTCGGGCGACCCCCCGAGCCATCGGAAGCGGCTCACCAAGGACCGGCCAGACCGCCGTCGCCGGCCCCGCGCCCCGCGCATCAGGTATCTCCCGGCGGAGGATCTCCCGAAACCGGCGAAAGTCATTTGTGTACCTCGAGGCGGAGACCCAGGAGGAGAGGCCGTGCATAAAGGGGAATCCGTTTACCTCGTTACCGAGCTCCCAGACCGGGACGTGGTGCTTCGAGGCTGTGACGTGGTTGAGAAAGCGACGGAAGCTCGCCTCGCTCCAGACCCCGCGGCCGTCGCGATGGCAGACCCCCGCCCCGACGCAGACAAAGAGGTCGAGCCCCGCCGCGGCGGCAAAGGCCGCGGCCTCGTCCCACCGCTCCGGGGTGAGGCGGGTCGGACACGCCTCGGTTCTGTCCTCCTCCTGCCCAAAGACGATCCGGTCCGACTCGCTCCCCCCAAGACGGAGGTAGGCCGGCGCGAGACTCGAGGCCGCGGTAATGAGGCGCTCCTCGTCAAGGCGCAGCGCCTCGGCGCGGACTGTCCCGAACCCGCGGCTCACCCGCCGGGCGTTGTCCCACCACCGCTCACCGAGGACCACCGCCCAGTCGAGGGCGACCGAGAGAAACCGGGGATCGGTTTTATACAGAAGGGTACCGGGAGACCCGGTGAGGTCCGCCTCCCTCACAGGGCAGGAGGGAACGGTTCCGGCGCCCCGGCGCGGGCGACCAGTGCAATCATCGGGAAAAGAGCGCCTCTCATCTTGAACTCCTGGGCGTAAGCATAGGGGGAATCATAGCCCGAGGGCCGCCCGGGGATAAAGACGAAAAAAAGAGGGCAAAGGAAGGGAGCGTCGCCATGAACCCCGGGAGGGTGTGCCGGGATAACCAGCCGGAGAGAGCCGCCAGGGTCGGATCAAGCCACCGAAGCAGCCCGGCCGGAGAGCTCGGAGATATAGGCGGTGGAGAGGCAGAGGTCAAAGAGATGATGCTCCATGAAGCTCTCGGTGACCGTTTCGTAGCCGTCCTGTTCCCGGACGATGCGTACATGGAAGCCCTTTCCGGTTTCGGCGAGTATGTCCAGGTAGGCGGAACGGCCGGGCTCACACTTGATTCGGTAACGCTTCATAGTAGATCTCCTTCCTTTCTCTATATCGACGAAAGAAAAGGGAGAGTTTAGCGCCCGGCGCCCCCGCTCTACTTCAGCCCCTCCACCGCCGCCCGCTCCGCCGCCAAAGTAGCGGTGTAGC
>JBKHDM010000051.1:0-20621 GCA_046541355.1 Spirochaetaceae bacterium | reverse complement strand
CGCCGCCTGGGCCAGCCCTTCGGCTTGGCGGCCGGGCGGCGGCGGCCTCAGTAATGGTGGCCGAGGCCGATAAATATCTCCCGGACGTTTCCGTCGGTGAGAGAGGCGCCGTCCATGATTTCTCTGATGTCGAAACCGAGGGAACCCCGGAGATAGAGACTCCGGGCAAAGAGCGGAAAGCCGATTACCTCGATCCCTGAGCCGTAGCGAAGATCCTCCGACTCCTGGTAGGAGCCCCCGGTGTCGGTGACCAGGGCGAGGTCGAAAAAGAGCGCCCACTGCATCTCAAAAATCGGCTCGAGGGTCCAGACTTTGAGGGCGACATCGGTATTGAGAAAGAGCCCGAGGTCCCCGGTCATCTCGTCGTCGAGAACTCCCCGGATCTCCCTTGCTCCGTCATCCTGGTCCTCCGGCACGCCGTCGAAGTAATAAAAGCCGGTAGTCCGGGCGGAAAATCCGAAGGGGTCGGCAGCGAGCCACCCCGAGGCCGAGGCGGTAAGCCTGCTCTCGATCTCCTCCTGGTAGAAGGAGTACTCGTTTTCGTTGCCCAGGGAGACCGCCCCTCCGTCCCTGAAGTTCCCGATCCAGTCAAAGCCACCGGCGGAAAGCGTCTGGTCAAAGTTCCCAAAGACCCCCCGACGTTCGTCGCTCAAGGTGTCGTCAAAGGCGTAGTTGACCAGGATGTTTCCAGTCGGGCGGTAGCGGAAAAAGCCCATCCCTCCTGCGGGTATGGGGGTTCCCACATCCGCGGTGAGAAAGAGCGTGTTTGTCAGGTAGTAGTCATCCGGCTCCTCCTCGGCGGTAAAGAGCTGGTACTCCTGTGCGACACCGAGGGACCACGGGTTCTGCCACAACTCGAAGTCGTAGGCGAGGCCCGTGGAGGTGGAAAAGTCGATATCCTCGTTTTCCAGGACAAACTCCTCCTCAAAGGTCCAGCGCCAGCGTCGCTCGAGCATATTGAAGGGGAGGGAGAAATCGGCGGCGATGGTCCACTCGTTGGTCTCGTCCACCGTTCTGAGGTAGTCGAGATCGATCGCCAACTCCTGGAGGGTACCAAAAAAGTTGTAATCCCTGCCCCGGATGCTCAACAGGAGGCCTTCGTTCGAGTCGTAGCGAAAGTAGGGAAGGACGATGATGTTCCAGGTGTCGTCGGTCTCGATGATTACCGTCACCTCCCGGGGGAGTTGCTCCCCCTCGGCGACCTGGTAGTCGACCCGCGCCGACTGGAGCTGCCGCTGGTTTACCAGATTCTGCTGTTGCCGGGCGAGATGCGATTCCAGGGCGTCGGTGGAGGGAAAGGTTCTGCCAATCTCGAGGTCCACAACCTCCTCGAGCGCCCACTGCCGGGTTCTTCCTTCGATCCTGTATACCACCCCGGTGATCGCGTACTCCCACTCATCCCCCTCCTGCGCGCCGAGGAGTGCGGGCAGAAGCATAAAAAGCGTAAGAAGCGTAGCAGCGAGTCTACTGCTGATTCGATTAGAGCCCATAGATCCTGTCCTTTCGTCTGTTGTGTTGCGCCGGCGCTGGGAGCCCGCTCGTTTCCGGTCCTCGGAAGTATATACCAGCTTTCACGACGAAGGTATCCCGCCGCACCCCCGCTTTTGACACCATCCTCTTTGCGGACTACGCTACGGTGTCGAGTGAAGGAGCGTGACTATGGCAGCTGCAACCTATGTAGAGGAGCTCTTCTCCCTGACCGGGGAGGTGGCGGTGGTGACCGGAGGGGCGGGAGTCCTGCCGGGGGCTATGGCCGCGACGCTCCTGAGAGCGGGGGCGAAGGTGGCGATCTGGGGACGCGGGAGGAGCCACCCTGTGCAGGAGGCGACAGAACGGCTCCTCGAACAGACCGGCGTCGAGTCGGCCCGCCTCACCGGGGTGACCGTGGACACCGCGGACGAGCACGCCGTGGCCGGCGCCTGGGAGGAGAGTGTGGCGCGTCTCGGGGAGCCGACGATCCTGGTAAACGGTGTGGGCGGCAATCAGGGCAAGAGCGCCTTCGTCGATATCGACGTCGAGCTCTTTGAGAAGGTTGTATCGATGAACCTCCTCGCCGGACTCGTTGTGCCCCTGAAGCTCTTTGGCCGCCGCTGGATGGAGAAATCCATGGAAGGAAGCGTCATCAACCTCGCCTCCATGACCAGCTACAAAGCGCTTTCCGGAGTCTGGGCGTACAACGCCGCGAAGTCGGCGGTTCTCAACCTCACCGAGGGGGCCGCCCGGGAGTTTGCCCCGATGGGGATCCGGGTAAACGCGATCGCCCCGGGATTTTTTGTCGGCCACCAGAACAAGAGCCTCCTCATCAAGAACGAGGAGAGCGGGGAGCTCACCGACCGGGGCCGCGGGATAATCTCTCGAACCCCCCGCGGCCGTTTTGGTACCGTGACCGACATTGAAGGAGCCACCCTCTTTCTCGCAAGCCGACGGGCGAGCGGCTTTGTCACCGGCGTCACCATCCCCGTTGACGGCGGCTACCTCGTCGACAACATCTGACCTCTGATTCCGGCCCCGGTCCCGCCCGGGGGCCCCCGGGATCCGCCCCTGCCCCCGGCCCGGGATCAGCCCGGGGGGCCCGGGAGCGGAGGGTCGCCGCAACCACCCCTGGCGGTGGCTAATCCTGTCCGCAACCACCCCTTGCCGTGGCTATCCCTTGCCGGCGAGGAAGGCTTCGAGCTCCCGCAGCTGCTGCTCGCTTCCGAGGGCGATAATCCGGTTCCCCGCGTGGACCGTGACAGTCGAAACCACCGCCCGGGTGGCGTCGGTCCGGGTACGGCCGTGCTCGTCGGTTATCGCGAGAACAATCGCCCCGGTGTGCTGTCCGATATCCGCCTCCCGGAGCGTCTTATCCACCAGGGGCGCGTTGCCGGTCACGATAAACTCCTCCATCCGCATCGCGACCTCGCTGTCGTCGACGATGACATCGAGAAAATTGATCACCGAGGGACGGAGGATGGAGGAGGCGATCCGACGGCCGGCGATCTTACTCGGGGTGATAACCCGGGTCGCCCCGGCGCGACGGAGTTTGACCGCCGCGCTCTCGTCGGAGGCCTTCGCTATGATCGTGAGCTTCGGGTTCATCTGCCGGGCGGTGAGGGTGACGAAGACGTTATCCGCGTCCGCGGGGAGGGCGGCAATGAGCCCTTTCGCCTGATCGATCCTGCCCTCAGCGAGGACGTGCTCCTCCGTGGCGTCTCCCTTCACAAAGATGATCTCCTCATCCTCGGCGAGCTCCGAGTGTTCCGGATCCCGGTCCACCACCAGAAAGGGGGTGCCGGACTTGCGAAACTCCAGGGCAACCTCCCGGCCGATGTCCCCGCAGCCGGCGACAATGTAGTGATCCTTGATCCGATCGAGGTTTCGTTTCATTCGTCGCTCCTTTACAGCCTCCAGGACCTGCCCCTCGAAGAGGTAGCTCAGGATCGAGGAAAACGCGTATCCCACGGTAGCCACGCTGAGAATCAGATAGATGATGGTGAAGTGACGACCCGCGGTGCTCAGCGGGCGCACCTCTCCGAAGCCGACGGTGGTGAGGGTGATCATCGCCATGTAGAGACTCTCGCTGACCGTCCACCCTTCGATGACCGTGTAACCCACCGTGCCGCCGCCGACGACGACGAGGATCAGCGCGAAAGCCGAGAGGAACCGTAGCCTCGGGTCGTGCATTCCTCTCCTACTATACTCGGAGAATGGAGACTTGCTAGGGTCTGCTGTATGTGCGATAGTAGAAATCGGTACAGAAGAGTGTGCCCGCTGCTTTGGCCGTAGATCCCGCCTGGTACTCACTACCAAAAGCACCACATCTTCAAAGTACCGAGATACTTCATTGATTCGGCCGTGGAGACGGCTGAGAGGATGGACTAATGGCTACTAAGCTCTACGTCGGTAACCTCAGTTACCAGACCCAGGAAGAGGATCTGCGCTCTCTCTTTGCTCAGTATGGTGACATCGCGTCACTGAACATTGTAATGGATCGGGATACCGGTCGCTCACGGGGTTTCGGCTTTGTCGAATACGCCGATGACGAGCACGCCCGAGCAGCCGAGAGCGCCCTCAACGGCGCAGAGCTCGACGGACGAAACCTTCGCGTTAACGAGGCGCGACCGCGGGAGGACTCGCGCCGCCCGAGAAATCGGTATTAGTCCCCCAATTCCCTCAGTGACAACGGCGCCGTCCTCTGGAGGGGACGGCGCTTTTCGTTCCCACCTACACGTCGAATAGAGAAACCACCGTAAGGAGAGGCCTATGGGAAGACGCTCATACTCCGGCGACAAGAGACGCCGACAGCTGGAAAAGAAGAAGAAGCAGGAAGAGAAGCGCAAGAAGAAGCAGGAACGGGCTGAGAGTCCTGAGGAGGATCAGGAGGCGTACAAAGAGTACCTCAACCCCGGCGGTCCGGTGGACCAGAGCTTTGTTGAAGAGGACGAAGAAGACAGCGACGAAGAGTCGGAAGAAGAGGAGTGACCGGGCCTCGAACGCCCTGGTCATCGGACCATCAGAACGAGTCGAGCTCGGCCACCCTGTCCGAGCCGGTTCGAACGAGGACGCTACGCCACAGCTCCTCCCCCGCCGTCTGCCCGCGGATACGCGCACGACAAGCTCATCCAGGACACGCTCATATCGGTAATCCCCGGTTATAACGGCTGTTATCCGCACGGTTCCCTCTGGACAACAGGCTCAGCAGTGATAAAATAATATCGATACAGGATATCTCAATTCTCGGATAGTCGATTTGAAGCCGGCGCCCTCCGGTGAGCGTCGGGTTCTCGCACCACCGGCATCTCAGAGGGGGTACTATGACCACCCGCCGGCCGGGAGTCCCGATCCCGGTGACTCCGCTCTTGTTGGCTCTACTGTTTCTGTCAGCCGATCTCATCGCCCAGACGCAATCGCAAACCCCCACCTCCGAAATCCGGGTCCACGTCCTGCCGGCGGTCAACCGGACCGGGGAGGCGCAGTTCGAGGCGGTGGCCACCACGGTCACCGACACCGTCGCCCTCACCCTGCGACTTCTGGGACGGTACACCATAAGCGAGGGCACCCCGGAGGAGTTCGAGGAGGAGCTGCCCCTGCCGCCCCCGGGCGAGAGGCGGGAGGCGGTTTTAGCGCAGATCGCCGAGGCGCTGCCGGCTGAGACCATCGTCTTTGGGGAGGTTGTTGCGGCGGCGGGCTCACCGGCGACCGGCTCACCGGAGGAGGGCCCCCAGGGCCCGGGCGACCCAGCCGGAGGCGGGGTGCCGGAGCTTATCCTCTCGGTCTACGATCGGCTGGAGGGGCGGGTTGTCCTCACCGAGCGCCGGCGTCCTTCGAGCCTCTTTGACATCTTCGGCGCCACAGACGATATCACCGCGGCGCTGCTTACCGGGTTTTCCGGGCGCCGGGTCGCCTTTGGCTCGATTCGTATTATCCCGGAGGCGGGACAGAGCATACCAGGGGGCGGGGCGGGGAGTTCGAGGCCGACGGAAACGCCGGACTACGAGGTGTTTCTCGACCGAGAGCCCCTGGGACGAAATCTGAGGAGCGTGGATTCGGTCCTGACAGGAGAGCACGAGCTGAGGATTACCGCGGAGGTCTCCGGAGAGACCCGGGTGCTCCTGGAGGAACGAATCAACGTGGAGGAGCGCTCGACGACGGAGGTACGGGTGCTCCTGCCTGACCTCGTGGAGCTCGGGCAGCGCGAGCGGGGGCGACGGGCCGAGGAGGTGAGGCGGCTCAACGAGGCGCTCGCGGCCCTGGAAGCGGAGCGGCGAGCGGACGGGTACGAGCTTGCCGAGAGCTACTATCTGAGCTCAGGGGAGTTTATAGACCCCGAGGCGATCCGTGAGGCGGCGAGGGCGAACGCGGCGGAGGCGGCGCGGGTAGAGATCCTGCGGGGCAGGACGCTGTTGGAGCAGCGTGAATGGGAGCGGGGCGTGGCGAGCCACCGGCAGGTTGCCGAGCTTGCCCGGACCTTTGATGCGCCGCAGCTGTTTGGATTCGAGGACGAGGTGGGACTGGTCTCCCGGAACTGGGCGGAGCGCACCGTCCAACGCTCCCGACGGCCCTATCCGGTGATGGGAGTTCTTCTTCTGGTAATCGGGCAGAACTTGTCGGGTATGTATGCGGATCCAGATAAGGTCGCCTACGATCCGGAGAGTCCCCTGCAACAGGGGGTGTTCACCCTGCCTCTCATCTTCGGGGCCGGCTATCTCGCAATCTGGAACAGTCTTGATTGGGATTGGCGCGTCTCTCAGCGTGAGTTGAGGCGTTATGGTACCGGCGAACAGGTCCCTTCTATTAGCAGATGGTCGCCTCACCGCTGGGAACTCTCCATCGGTTCCCGCTTTGAGAGTGGAAACAATTTGTGGAGGTTCGACTTTGTTGATAGTTCCGGGGAAAGCAGCATACGGACAGTCGGTTACGCGGGTACCGGTATAGCTGCAGTGACCACCGGCCGCTACTGGTTCAATCAACACCATGCGCTTGGCCTCGGCTTCGCGCCCAGACTTCGCTCGATTTCCTCGGTGGTTTCGATATCTGATGCGTTCACGCCGATCAGGCAGGTTTACACCACCTTTGCTGACTGGACACACACGCGGACCGGGCGGGGTTACATCCGGGCGGGACTCGAGTACACCTGGGTTCCTCCTGCGGGTATGGGAGCTCTGGAGGTTTCTAGCGACGCGGCCGACCCTGCTGAGGCGGAAGGCTTCGCGCGGACCTATTTCTACGGGGAGAGCGACACCACCAGAATCGACATGTTTGGCCTACGAGTCGGGACGGGAGTACGCTTCGGTCGCCGACCGGCGCTTCCCTGGGACCTCGGCCTTGCCTACAGGATGGACCTCACCCGGCTGGGAGACGGGGAGATTGCCCCGCAGACCCTGCTTGTGAGGAGCACCAGCAGTATCGAGCTTACTCGGGCGTTTAGCCTCGGGCCGCCCTCCGCAGAGCAGCGACCGCTACCCTCCGGGTTGGCGCCCTTTGAAACAGGATTGGAAGAAGTCGAGGGACGCTGGGCCCCACTTCCGGTAGCGGTACGAGCCGATTCCGGGGGCATGGTCTCCTTCGGACCCCTCCTCGGCGTGGAGTGGTTCTTTGCCGATCATTTCTCTCTCGGCCTTTCCGCACGGCTTTCAATCTTTCTCGATTACGGTAACGCGGGATTTGCACAGGAACCAATGGTGTTGTTCCCCGGCCTCGCCGCCAGGTACTACCTCGCCCCACAAGGCGGCTTTGACAGAGCGAAGGGGTTCTATTTTGGCGGGGCGGTTGAGTATCACGACTTTGCCCGAGGCGAATCGGAACTCAGGGTAGAGGCCGGAGGGTCCGGGGGGCCGGCTGGCTTTGAAGAGTACACGAGGGTAACAGGACATTTGCTCCTGGCCCTGTCTGAAGCAGGCTATCGCGTTTCTCTCTGGCGATCCGCCTTTCTTGAGGCCGGCGTTCAGGTGGGGTGGGCCTTCGGGCCCGGGCGGCAAGAAGACTCCGTCCGAGTCAACAGGGAGGAAAACACCGTCGAGGTCAGTCCCGAACCATACCGGCTCGACCCTGGGCCGCGGATCAGCCCGGTACTCGCCTTTGGCACGAGGTTGTACTAGCCCGTGACCTCCGTAACAATCGGAGGTCCGAATCCAAACCGATTTGCGCATCCCTGTGTCGGTCCATAGACTTAGAGGGTATGACCAGCTCCACCTCGAGGCTAGCCCTCCTGATTGTTCTCTTTGCGGCTCTAGCCTCCTGTGCCTCTGTGGGGGACGGAGGAGGGGAGCAGGGCTCCGAAGCGGCCACGAGTGATCTCCCCTCGACCCGGCCGATCGGGATGGCAACACCCTGGGACGCAACCTTTCCCCGGGACTTCGAGGAGCGGGAGTGGGGCGCCTCCTCGGAGGAGGAGAATGTTGTGGCCCACAACGGCGTGCTCCTGAGGGGCGCGCCGGCCTGGAGGTTCTATCCTCCCAGGGAGGATGACCCGCCGACGCTGCTCCTCCGGGGGCGTAACACCTCCGGCTCCAGCGATGTGAGTGTGCATCTGCTCCCTGAGGAACTCGGCTTTGACCGCAGGGTGATGGATGAGGAGTACACCCGCCGGGCGATCAGGCGTGTTGTCGGCGGGCAAGCGCCCTCCAACCGTAACCTGCGCCGGGTGGAAGGAGGCGAGCCTGGGGACATCGTCTTTCTCGGACGCAACTTCCGGGGGCAGGCGTCCTTTATCGTCCGCGCCCTGCCTACCTCCCGGGGACTCTTTATAATCACCGCCGCAGGCCTCACCCCCCGGGATCAATACCCCGCCTCAGCGGTCGCAGGGAGCTTTCAGCTCGTGGCGGCTGATGTGAGCATGCGCATTCCCCGCGGAGGCCCGGCGTTCTTCTCCCGATGGCCTGAGAGCCGATGGCTGACAGATACAACCTCAGGCTCCCTTTACGCTCTCGAGGACGGCCGTTTTGCGCTGCTCTCCGACTCGCCTCCGGAGCTCCCGACGCAACCCGCACAATCAGGCAGCATCGCCTACGTTGTCGGCGGCGGAAGTGCGGAGGTTCCGATACGTCGCTCTGCTGGTAGAGGAACCGCCACCTATATTCTTGCGAGTCTCGACGAGGAGGGCTCATCCCTCCTTGTCATAGGTAACGCCTCCGACGCTATCAGGGAGGACGGGCAGGAGGCGCTCTCCGGGGAACTCGAAGCGCTTCTGAGCCGAAACATCGTCGCCCGAGAGGTCGCCCTGGAGGCGCTGCGATGAACAGGTCACCAGGAGTTCACACTTCCGAGAGCACACTCCCTCAGGGGCGGGGCATACGATTGCGTGTGACGGTGATGGTCACACTGGTTCTCCTCGCCGCTGCGGGCCTCGCTGCCCAGGAGGGCGGCGCGCAGGAAGCGTCGTCGGTACGGATACAGCCGTTCGAGGCGCGGGGAGGGACTGAGGCCGGCTCTCAGCTTGCGAACACCGTGGAACAGACGATACGACTCTCCTTGCGGCTCATAGAGGGGATCACCGTGCTTTCGCCGGAGGCAGACGAGGAGGAGACGGTTGAAATAAGCGGGCTTGTCACCGTCGGCGGGGGTGAGTACGTGATCGATCTCGCCGTCCGGGACCAGAGGATACCCGGGGAGGTACAGGAGCTCACCGTCTCCACCGATTCTCTTCTCGAGGTGTTTGATCTTGCAGACCAGCTCACCGAAGAGGCGGTCCGACAGATCACCCGGAGGGACATAGATTTTGGATCCCTCACCCTCGTGCCGGGCGGAGTGGGTGCGTGGCAGGTGGTCCTCGGAGGCGAGCGGTTTCCCGACTCTCCGAGGAGCTTTAATCGGCTCCCCGCAGGCACCTACACCATCTCCATCGAGCAGCAGCAGGGAGGCGAACCCGCGGTGGTCCATGAGGAGGAGATCACCGTGGAGTCTGGAGAGACCACCCGAGTCGCCTTCGAGTTGCCCGACCCCACCCTCGTCGCCCGCTCGGTCATCTCCCGCTCCGAGTCGGACTATATCGGCAGCTATCTCTACGGCACTGCCACCCCGATTTCCGCGGTTCTCGAGCGCGCCGGGGCTGCGGCAACAGAGGCGCAACTCTCCGAGCTCTACGACCTGCGTCTCGAGCTCTGGTCACCCACAGGGCGCAACGAGGAGGGAAACGAAACAGGCTCCCTCACCGCCCGCCTCAATCAGGGGCGCTTTCTGCTGAACTCACTGTTTCAGGGAAATGTGGAAGGCTCGCCGTCTGCGACAGACGTTGTCGCCGAGGTACTAACCGTCTTCGACACCCAGCTTGCCGCCTGGGCGGAGGAGCAAAGCTCCCCCTGAGTCGCCCCCGGCGAGCCCCCGGCGCCGCCCCGCGAACCGGACCTCTCACCGGCGAGAGCGGAGCATCTCTTTGAGGAGGGGACCGACCAGCCTCGGCCGCTCGGCTACCCGGCCTCCGGCGCCCTCGAGGGCTTCGATCTTGGCGGCGACTGTCCCGGCGCCCCCTGTCACGATCGCTCCGGCGTGGCCCATTCGCTTGCCTTCCGGCGCGGTCCTGCCTGCGATAAAGGCGACGAGGGGTTTGGTAAAGCGCTTCGCCTCGATTTCGGCGGCAACCTCTTCTTCCATCGTTCCACCGAGCTCTCCGACGATCACGACGCCTTCGGTCTCCGGGTCCGCCTCGTAGGCGGCGAGAAACTCGGCGAACCGGGTTCCCGGGACAGGATCTCCGCCGACCCCGATCAGCGTCGAGACCCCGAACCCCTCCCGAACGACCATCGCGGTTACCTCGTTTGTGAGGGAGCCCGAGCGTGTCATGATGCCGATGCTCCCGGGTTTGTACACCCGGTCGATCCAGTAAGGGAAGATGCCGAGCATCGACTTGCCCGGGGAGATGACACCGGAGGTGTTGCCCCCAACCACCTGAGCCCCGACCTCCCGGGCGGCGGAGCGGATCTGTACCTGGTCGTGCAGTGGTATACCGTCGGCGATGGTGACGATCTTTCGGATCCCGGCGTCGAGGGCCTCGAAAACGGCGTCCCGGGTAAACCGGGGAGGGACAAAGAGCATCGCCGCCTCCGCCTGGTGAGCCTCTACCGCCCGGCGGACGGAGTGGTAGACCGGAACCCCTTCGACAACCTCTCCCTCCTTGCCCGGGGTAACCCCGGCGACGACAGAGGCGCCCATCTCGATCATATGTCGGGTCCAGTAGCTACCCTCCTTGCCGGTAACGCCCTGGACAATGATTCGGGTAGCCTTTTGTGCAAAGATGCTCATCGCAAGAAGCTCTCCTTTCTGCCTGCTGCTACTTCCGAGGAGGCGGGTCGTGGGGCGGCGAGCTCGATCGCCTTTCTGACCGCCTCCTCCGTGTCATACAGCGGCTCGAGCCCCGCGTTTCTGAGGGTTTTCTCCGCCTCCTCCTCGTTGGTGCCCCGGATACAGACGACGATCGGGCGGTCGGGCTTGAGCTCCTCGATCGCCTCCACAACCCCCTGAGCCATGACGTCGGCCCGGGCAATGGTGCCGAAGGTGACGATCAGGATCACTTTGCTCTCGTTCTTGAGGCAGAGCTCCATCGCCCGCTTCGCCTTGTGGTAGTTCGGCCCGCCGAACTCGAGATAGTTGGCGACGCTGCCACCCTCCATGTTTACCAGGTCGAAGACGGTGGTGGTGAGCCCGGCGCCGGCGCACATGAGGGAGATATCCCCGTCGAACTGCAGGTAGGGAATCCCCTCCTCGGCGGCCTCAAAGGCGGCGTCGGAGTCAAACTGACCGCGGTTTATCTGGTAGCGCCGCTGTCGCGGGAGGCTGTTGTCATCGATAATGAGTTTCGCGTCCCCGGCGATGAGCTCGCCCTCGGGGGTCACAAAGAGGGGATTGATCTCCGCGAGCTCGGCGTCGTGCTCCCGAAAGAGTGCGAACAGCCGAGTGCACACCTGGGCAAAGGAGTTTGCACGCTCTCCGGTAAGGCCAAGATCGAAGGCGAGGCCACGACTCTGGTAGCTCTGCAAACCTCTGAACGGGTCGACCTCCACCCGCTTGATCGCCCCGGGGCGGCTCTTTGCAAGCTCTTCGATCTCAACGCCGCCCTCACTGCTTGCAAGGATCAGAAAGGTCCCGGTCGGCGGGTGCACGGTTACAGAAAGATAGAGCTCCTCAGCGACCTCCACGCCCGCTTCCACCAGGAGCGCCGGGATCTCATACCGTTTGGAGAGGATCTCCGTCGCCGCCTCGGCGGCGGCCTGGGCGCTCCTGACAACCTTTATCAGGCCCGCCTTTCCGCGGCCGCCCATGTTGAGTTGTGCCTTTACCACCGCGAGGCCGCCCTCTTTTCGTGGGTCTACGGCGGTCCCCGCGGGCAGGCCGATCCTGACCGCCGCGCGGTAGACATTATCCGCCGCGGTCGTCTGGTGCGCGAGGCTCCTGCCCTCTACCGGCACGAGCTGCGAGTCCGGCACCGGAATGCCCGCCTCCCGAAACGCCTGCTTCCCCTGATGCTCAAGTAGCCTCACCGCTTGTACCGCTCCCAGAAGCCGCCCCAGATCTCCTCGTCCGAGGGGCGCTTCGGCTCAAAGGGCTCGCTCACCCAGGTGACGTTTATAAAGTGTTTCCAGTGAATGTTCTCGGTGGTGATGTTTCCACCCCAGGTGCCGCATCCGAGGGTTACGGTGCTCGGCATGCCGTTAAAGAAGTTGCCCCCGTTGGCCGGCGCCTGGGCCTGACGAACCATGATACGGCTGGTGCGCATCCGCATCCCCAGCGCCTCTATGTACTCCCGCCGGTAGGTGTGGATACCGCAGGAGTGGCCGGTCCCGGCGTTGTCGGTGAGGCGGGTGAGAATATCCACCGCCTCCTCGAAGGTGTCGTAGCTGTAGACGGTGAGAACAGGGGAGAGCTTCTCGTCGGCGAACCGGTCCTCCTCGAGGGGCATGGTTCCCTCAACCAGGAGAATCCGGGTCTCCTCCGGGACCGAGAGCCCTGCGTCGGTAGCGATCTTGACCGCGCTCCTGGCGACGATCGCGGGGTTGAGGGCGATCTTCCCCTTTTTGTTGGGCCGCCACATCCATCCCTCGAGTTTCTCCCGCTCGCTTCCGGTAATGAGGTAGGTCTGTTCCGCCTCCTGGAACCGGGCTACCGCCTGATCGTAGAGGGAGGAGTGAATGATGACGCTGTTCTCACTGGAGCAGCTTGTCGCGTAGTCGAAGGCCTTACTCATCGCGATTTTCGCAACCGCATCGTTGAGATCCGCGTCCTCCGCGATGATCTGGACGGCGTTGCCCGGGCCTACCCCGTAGGAGGGGGTTCCGCTGGAGTAGGCGGCTTTGACCATCGCCCTGCCGCCGGTGGCGAGGACCAGGTCGACCTGGCGCATGAGCTCGTTGGTCCGGGGGATCGAGGGTTCCTCGATGATCTGGACCAGATCCTCCGGGGCGCCGACCCGGCGGAGACCTTTTCGCATGTACTCCACGGCGAGTCTGCTCGCGGCGGCGCCCCGGGGGTGAGGGGCGAAGATGACGGCGTTGCGCCCTTTGAGAATGCCGAGGCCGTTACTCGCCGGGGTGGCGGTCGGGTTGGTCACCGGGAGAAGCGCCCCCACAACGCCTACAGGCTTTGCGTACTTGCTTATGCCCTTTGCCTCGTCACGCTCGATGAGGCCGACGCTCTTTGCGTGGCGGATGTCGTCGAGGACACCGAGCACCTTGACCTTGTGCTTGGTGATCTTGTCCGGGACGTTTCCCATCTCCGTGACCTCTACCGCCAGGGCGGCGAGCCTGGCGATGTTCTCGTCGTTGTAGACCTCCCAGCCCACGGAGAGGCAGAGGTCGTCGATCTGCTCCTGGGTGTAGTTGGCCACCGCCGCCTGCGCTTTCCGCGCCCGCTCGAGGTAGGCCGCGACAAAGGCGGTCTCATCCTCGGCCGCCGCCCGGGCCCCCGGGGCTGGGGCACCCGCGGGGGCGCCTGCGCCGGGGCCACCGGGGGCTGGGGCGCCCGGGGCTGGGCCGGCTGCACCGGGGCCACCGGGGGCACTGAACTGCTTTGTCTTCTCCACCATTACTTGAAGTTCTCCTGCTCCTGCACCTGGACCCGAGCGAAGGCGCTCTTGAGCCACTCCGCCCGCTCCTCCATCGTCTCGGTAAACTCGAGGTCGAGCCACGCCTGGACGATCTCGACTCCGAGGCGGGGACCGGTAATAAAGCCGCCCATGGTGAGGACGTTGGCGTTGTTGATGATCCGACCCTTGCTGGAGGCAAAGATCGAATCGGCGACCACGGCGTAGACGCCTTTGAACTTGTTCGCCACGATCGCCATACCCTGTCCGGTACCGCAGATCGCAATCCCCCGGTCCGCCTCGCCGGACTGGATCGCCCGGGCAACCTTAGGCGCCTGGGCGTCGTAGGGCTCGTTCTCCTCGGCGCTGTTGAGCCCGTAGTCGACAAGCTCCACATCACCCCGTGTTTGGAGGTACTCGACCACCGCCTGCTTGAGGGGAAACCCTGACTTATCACTTGCAACTGCTACTTTCATCCTGGTGCACACTCCTTACTGGTAACTCGTGGTGCCGCTCCGGGGCGCTAAGCGCCGACGGCGGAGCCCTTTCGTGCGAGAAGCTTCTCAGCCTCGACGGCGATGTTCTCGGCGGTAAATCCGAAGCGCTCCTGCAGGTACTCCTGGGTTCCTACCTCACCGAACTCGTCCTGGACGCCGATGCGCCGCTGAGGGACCGGGTAGTTGTCGGTGAGCACCTCGGCTACCGCGCTTCCGAGGCCGTTTCGCACCTGGTGATTCTCGCAGGTGAGGATCGCCCCGGTCTGCCGGGCGAGCCGGACAACGAGCTGTTCGTCGATCGGCTTGATGGTGTGCATGTCGACTACCGTGGCGTTGACGCCGCGAGCCGCGAGGGAGTCCGCCGCCTTGAGCGATTCTGCAACCATGATTGCTCCCGCGGCGATAATGGTGAGATCCTCTCCCTCGGTTATCACCTTGCCCTTGCCGAGCTCGAACTCCTCGCTTTCGTCATAGATCGGTACGATCGGTTTTCTGTGGAGCCGGAGGTAGCTCGACCCGTAGCGATAGGCGATCTGGGGCAGCAACGCGCCGAGACTGCACGGGTCGCTCGGCTCGCAGATGACGATCTGCGGAATCGTGCGCATGAGGCCGATGTCCTCGAAGGACATGTGGGTTCCACCGTTAAAGGCGGCGGCGACACCGGGGTCCGTGCCGGTGAGCTTAACGTTCTGCTTTGCGTAGTTTGCCGAAATAAAGAACTGGTCAAAGGTGCGCCGCGCCGCAAAACAGGTAAAGGTAGCGGGAAAGGGGATCATCCCGGTGGCGGAAAGCCCCGCGGCGATACCGACCATATTCGCCTCGGCGACACCGACGTCGATCCACCGTCCTGGAAACTGATCCTTGAATCCAAAGGTGCCGTTGGCCCGCATCAGGTCGGCGTCGAGGACCACGATCCGCGGATCCTCCGAGGCCATCGAGGCGATGGACTCGCCGTAGACGGCGCGCATCTCAACAGGTTCGCTGCTCTTTGCCCGCTCGATTCGGTAGTTCATACAAGCGCCTCCTCTTCAACCTTGAGACTCGCGTACGCCTCTTCCGCCTGCTCCCGGGAGAGGGGCATGTTGTGATTTGTGAAGTCGCCCTCACAGAAGGGAAGTCCCTTCCCTTTGATCGTGTCGGCGACGATCATCGAGGGTCGCTCGCGCTCCGCCACGGCCCGCTCTACCGCCGCGTCGAGAGCCTCGAGATCGTGGCCGTCCACCTGCTGGGTGAACCAGCCGAAGCTCTCCCATCGCTCGGCGAGGCGATCGGTCTTCATCACGCTCTCGATCGGGCCGTCGATCTGCATCTTGTTGTAGTCGGTAAAGCAGATGAGGTTTGAAAGGCCGAACATAGCCGCCGACATCGCCGCCTCCCAGGTCTGACCCTCGTTCGTGTCTCCATCCCCGATAAGGGCGAAGATCCGACCCGGCAGCTTCTGCAGCCGGTGTCCGATGGCCATACCCACCGCCGCCGACAGGCCCTGTCCGAGGCTGCCGGTTGTCATGTCGATACCGGGGGTCCGGTTCATGTCGCAGTGGCTCGGGAGGTTGGTGCCCCCCTGGTTGAGGGTGTGGAGCATCTCCCTCGGAAAGAAGCCCTTGTCCGCGAGAATCGCGTAGAGCGCCGGCCCGGCGTGCCCCTTGGACATGACAAACTTGTCCCGCTCCTTCATTTTCGGATTGCCCGGGTCCACCTCGAGGACGCGGTAGTACAGCAGGGTGAGAATCTCCACCACCGACATCGACCCACCGACGTGTCCTATGCCGAGGTGAGCAATCTCGTCCACCGTCAGCCGGCGAATCTCGATAGCTTTGCGCTTAAGCGAGCGCAACTCATCAGAAGTCATGCGATCTCCTTGCCTCGTGTGTTTGTTTCTTTCAGAAAGTAACTATCTATACCGTACCACGCCACCGCACCGGTGTAAAGCGATTTCGCTTGCCCGCGGGGCCTGGGGGCCTGGGGGTGCCGGGAAACTGCCTGCACACTCCGCAGTGTACAGCTCCCGGGAGGCGTGCTATTCTGTTGTGAAACTTATTTTCTGAAAAAAACATTATGATGCGCCAACCACTTCGTAGTAACGACATCCGCGAGAGCAACGAGAAGCTCGTGCTCAATCTCATCTTCCACCACGGAACGCTCTCGCAGTCCCAGGTGGTCCAGGAGACCGGGCTCAAGGCGCCGACGGTTTTTCGCATCTTTGCCAAGCTCGAGGAGGGGGGCTTTATAAAGCAGTGCGCCGAGGTCGCAACGGCGGCGGGCATCCACGCTCCCCGAGGCTCTGGGGGCTCTTCCGGCCCCGTCGCGGTCAACGGAGCCGGGCAGAACGGGGAGAGTTCCGGGGAGCGCAAAGGCAGACGGCCCAACTTTTACTGCGTCGAGCCGGAAAGCGGTTACGCCCTGGGGGTGGACTTCTCGAGTCTCGCCGCGGCGGTGATTGTCGTCGACTTCGGAAACCGGGTGATCTACCGGGAGAGCACCGATCTCGCTGCAGGCCAGGACCGCGACCAGATTCTCGGGACCCTCGGGGGGATGCTCGAAAGAGCGGTGAGCGAGAGCGGCATCGACCGGGAGGCGCTTCTCGGGATCGGCATTGCCGCCCCGGGAGTCGTGGACACCGCGAGCGGCAGGGTTCTCGACTATCCGCGGATCGGCGGCTTGAGCGGATACTCACTCCGGGAGCACTTCGAGGCGGCCTTTGACGTTCCGGTCTACGTCCACAACAACGCCTCGGTCATCGCCTCGAGCGCCTACCACTACGGTCCGGCGAAAGACGAAAAAAGCCTCCTTGCGATACTCGTCCGCTCAGGCGTCGGCGGCGCCCTGGTCAACCATGGCGATATCTTCTTGATCGGCAACAGCACCGCCCTGGAAATCGGCCGGACAACCGTCTCTCCCGGGAGCACCGAGGAGGTTGCCCGGGACGCGGGAGCTCTCGAGACCCGCCTCGCCGAGGGCCCGATGCTCGAGCGGCTACAGGAGACCTACGACGTATCGAGCTGGGAGGAGGTTGAAGAGAGACTCACCTCCCTCGAGGTCTCCTCCGCCCTCGAGAACGAGCGCCTCTCTCTCGGAGCGACCCTGCGCAATCTCGACCACATCTTTCATCCCGAGGCGATCCTGCTGATCACCCGTTTCGCCATCCTCTCCCAGGTCCTCGGGGACGCGGCAAAGAGCGTTCTCCCGCAGCGCCGGATCATTCCCTCGGTTTACGATCCCGTCCAGGCGTGCTACGGCGCCACGGACATGGTTTTCCGGGAGTTCTTTACACTGAATCAGCCCGCCCGCTAAACCCAGACAGCTCCCATCATTCGGGCGATCCTGCGGAGGGTATCGCTCTGGTGACCCTCGACGACGGCGAGGTGGTGGGGCATGCCGAGCTGAACCATCTCCTCGAACCAGTCGCGAACATCCACCTCGGTGGTGCGAAACAGCCCGTTGGTCGCCAGCAGGTGGCGACGAGGCTCGACCGTCTCCCCCTCGATCGCGGTCATATGGCACGCGCCGTCGTAGCGCCAGACGCGGAAGGCGGTAGCCTTCATGCCTGAGCGGATCGTTGACTGCACTACCGTCGGTTTCTTGTTGTTGAACTGGATGTCCAGGCGGGGGCCTCCCGCCGCATCCACCGGCTCGGAGAGCTGGAAGGGCGCCGCGCCGGTGTGCCAGATGGTGATCGTCTGCTCGTCGTGCTCGAGCCAGTCTGTCAGGTAGACCGGACCGAATCCGGCGCTTTCGGCAATCCGCGAGCAGAGGGCGCCGTCCACGTCCCCCTCCATCGCTATCGGGAACCCCTCGGAGACCAGGCGGGCGAGGGCGAGGTAGGGCCAGTGGCCGAGCTCGCTCGGCAGGTCCGGCCAGCAGCGAAAGGCGAGAAGGTCGAAGTTCTCCTCCCGAAAGAGCTCCCGGAAGGCACGGTAGTACCTCCCCTGCATGAGAAGCTCCGTCGACCCGTCCGGGGAGGTCTCGGCGCTCTGAATGAAGGCGTCGCTCATCGGCAGGCCGAGCTCCAGGAACTCGGCAAGCTCTCCGGCGACCTCCTCGTCCGTGTAGGCGCGAACCCGCTGGATCAGCTCCACCGAGCTCAGCTCGTAGAGCTGTGAGTGGAGCTCGTCGCTGATAAAAACCGGGTCAGCATGAAAGTCGATAAAACCGGGGGCGTGGGAGCCCACCAAACCGAAGATGCGCCCCTCGGTGGCGTCGGCGGCGTGGACCGCCCTGATCGCCTGCTCGAGCCTCCCTCGAAGGAGCGCATCCTCCGGATGACCGTAGCAGACCTCGAGCGGATGACCGAGCTGTCGCAAGGTTGCACTCATAGCGTGAGTGCCCACAAGGGAGTTCGCACTGATCATCTGCCCGACAGGTTTCTCAGGAGTCGCCCAGAGAAGAAGCGGTTTGTCCCAGAGGCGGGAGAGCAGGGGCGCGAGGCGGCCGTCGGATATCGTCGGTTGCACAACTATTGCCGTCGTAACGGATGCGGCCTTGAGCTGTGCCACCGCGGCGCGCAGGGCAGCCTCATCGGCGATATTCTCTGATGGTATTGTTACCGTCCAGGGCAGTTCGTCGAGGGTCGCGATGATCTTTGCCTTCACCTCCCCTCCCCAGTTCGGGTCGAAGCCTGGACGCTTGCGCCCCAGGATGAGAAGGCCGATCTTCGGCTCCGTAATGACACCGGTCTCCCGGGCGAGGTCTCGTACGTTGATAGCCATGCACCGCTCCTGCAGGAAATAGTTATTTTCTGAAACTAACTAAATCCTACACGGTTATCCCCGAGGCGTAAAGCTCTACGTTGCCAGGCTCCGCAGGGGGCCGGGGCGCCGCGGTGCAGCGGACGCCGCGGGGCGCCACCTACCGGACGCCGCCGAAGGAGACGTGCTTGGTTTCCATAAACGCCGCCATCCCTTCGACCCCGAGCTCCCGGCCGAAGCCCGACTCCTTTACCCCGCCAAAAGGGCAGTTACTCGTGGAGGGCACCGCGTCGTTGATACCAACGGTCCCCGCCTCGAGCTGCTCGGCGAGGCGCCAGCTGCGGTTGAGGTCGGAGGTGTAGGCGTAGGCTGCAAGGCCGTAGCGGCTGTCGTTTGCCTTCCTGATCGCCTCATCCTCGGTGTCAAAGGCGATCACCGGCGCCACCGGGCCAAACGTCTCCTCGGTCATGCACGCCGCATCGTCGGGAACATCCGCGATCACCGTCGGCTCGAGATAGTAGCCACCACCGGCTCCCGCCTCCGGACCGCCCTGCGGCGTCGCGCCCTGCGGCCCGGCGACGGTCGCCCGCTTTCCGCCGCAGACGATCCGACCTCCAGCTGCGACAGCGTTTTCGATATGGGCAAGGGCGGTTTCCAGCCCCTCCCGGTTGACCAGTGGGCCGATGTCGACTCCCTCCTCGAGACCGTATCCCACCTTCAGCTGCTGCGCCCGGAGGGCGAAACGGTCGAGAAACGCGTTATAGATAGAGCGCTCGACATAGATTCGATTTGAGGCGATGCAGGACTGCCCGGTGTTCCTGAACTTTGTGATCAGCGCGCCCTCGACGGCGAGGTCGAGGTCCGCGTCGGCAAAGACGATCACCGGGGCGTGACCGCCGAGCTCGAGGGAGAGGTTGGTCACCGTCTTTGCGGACTTCTCGATAAGCTCCTTGCCCACCGCGGTGGAACCGGTAAAGCTGATCTTGCGAACCCAGGGGTTCTCCATGAACTCATCCACAATCGGTGCGGCCGGTCCGGTTATCATCTGGAAAACTCCGGAAGGTATCCCCGCCTCCTCCATGCACTCCGCAAGGGCCACCGCGCACAGCGGTGTCTGTCGGGCTGGTCGGAGTATCGCCGTACACCCCGCAGCAAGGGCCGGCGCCGCTTTTCGTACCGAGAGGACCAGGGGAAAGTTCCACGGCGCGATGAGGCCGACGACGCCGACGGGCTGCTGGAGGATCAGGTGGCGTTTTCCTTCGGCCTGATGCGGTACGATCCGGCCGTAGCCTCGGCGTGCCTCCTCGGCAAACCAGCGCAAATGGTCGACCGCAACGTCTACCTCCCCCCGGCTCTGGGCGAGGGGTTTGCCGTTTTCTTCGGTTATCGTTCGGGCGATCTCCTCCCGGCGCCGGTTGAGGGCAGCCGCCGCACCGAGGAGATAGTCTCCCCGGACAACCCCGGTCAGCCCACGCCAGCCGGGAAAGGCGTTGTGCGCCGCTTTGACCGCCCGCCGCGCGAGCTCCCGGCCCGCCGAAGCAACCTGGGCAAGCCTCTCCCCGGTCCCCGGGTTGATCACGTCAAAGGTCGTTCCTGTCTCAATCCACTCACCGTTTACGTAGAGCCTCTTGATCTCATCCGCCATGCTGTTGCTCCTCCATCAAGCTGATCACCTCGCCTGGTCCATCTCCCCCCGGCGGCCTCCCCCCGGCGGCCTCCCCCTGGCGGCCCCCCCTGGCCACAGACCTGTGGCAGGCGCAAAGAGTCGCGAGTATAAGGAACTGTGCACTTCGGAGTGTGCACTTTCAATCTCCAGTACACCCTCTCAACGCTGCTCAGCCACGGCTCGATCTACCGCCTGTGACCTGCAGTGTAGCACAGCAGATCGACGATGGGGGGCGCGGATCTATCGCCTCCGGGGATGAGAGAGCATAGTCGCGACAGCACAGT
>JBKHDM010000050.1:0-20802 GCA_046541355.1 Spirochaetaceae bacterium | reverse complement strand
GCCACTATTCCGGCGAAGAAAGAGCGGCTGGTCGCCGGGAGTGAACTGGCCGCCTCGAGTAAAGCAGACGCCTGGAGTGAGGCAGCAGAGGTTGGGTCGGCTTTCTCACCGAGGGAGGGACGGAGCACGACGGCCCGGAGCACGACGGCCCGGAGCACGATGGCCCGGAGCACGACGGTCCGGAGCACGATGGCCCGGAGCACGATGGCCGGGAGCACGATGGCCCGGAGCACGATGGCCCGGGTCACAGAGGGGAGATGGTGATCTGCCCCGGTGGGGCTCGGAGGGAGGAGGGTAGTCCCGAGGATTGCCGCCATGGAGCTTCCCTACTTTCTCGGTTTCCTGAGTCGTTTCAGGAGGCCGAGGAGAACAAAGAGTCCTGCCGAGGCAAGGACGTTACTCATGAGAGTAACCGGCGAGGAGGTTTGCTCGCCGAGGGCAATCAGAGGCAACCAGATAAGCAGCAGGCCGAGGGAGGCAAAGAGGAGAAAGAACGCCGGTCGCACGATTTGACACTACCCTGAAGCAAACCTACATTACAAGAGTGGAAATCGGGCAGTGGTTCAAGGCGTTTGGCCACTCCCCCAGAGAGGAAGAGTACTTCGAAGTTGTAGCAGTCCACGGGGAGAAGCGGCTGACCCTGGAGCACATTTGTTATTCACCTCTCTATCGTCGCATCACCCGACAGGAGCGGCTCCAGGTTGATTACAAGGAGTGGCTCGAGTCGATCGCTAAGAACGACGTATTCGAAATCACCTCGGACCAGGTTCCGTTTCTGATGGCCTTTTGACGGGGAAAGCCGCCTCGTCTCTGGTGTGAGGGCGCAAAAAAAGCCGGCGGCTTTCTGGCGACATGCAGATAACGACCGGCTTCGATGCAACGAGCTGTTGCTCTGTAGTCTGGAATAAACGGGAGCGACGGGGATCGAACCCGCGACCTCCGGCTTGACAGGCCGGCGCGATAACCAACTTCGCCACGCCCCCAGAGCGTGGTGGAACTATGCCGTAAGGCCTGGGTTTTGTCAATAGACCTTCAAACAATTGACGACACGCCCCTGGTTTGTATATCCTTCGGGGGTAGCCACATGACGGAAAAGAAACTTCGCAGGAGCAAGCAGCGCGACCGCATACTCGACCTGCTTCAGCACACACGCATGCACCCCACGGCAAACTGGATCTACGACGAGCTGAAGTCGGAGTTCCCCAGTCTCTCTTTGGGCAACGTCTATCGTAATCTCAATATTCTCGTCGAGCAGGGGCTGGTGGAGCGACTCGATTTCGGAAGCACCTTTGACCGGTACGAGGCGAAGATCGAGCCGCACCTGCACTTTGTCTGTGACTCCTGTGGCAAGATTGTTGATATCGACGTGCCAAACGCCCTCGACGCACAGCTTGTCCAGCACGTGCAGGCGGAGACCGGTTTTCAGGTCGAGCGTCAGCGGATGGAGGTCTTTGGTCTCTGTGACGCCTGCCGCCGGGAACCGTAAAAAAGCAGCCTCAGGCCGTTCAGCGAAACCAGCACTGTCCCCCCCTCGTGACCGATCACCGCGGCGGGCAGGGGTAACTCGTAGAGCATAATTCCCCCGATCATCAGTAGTATCAGACTCAACGCTATTGTGAGATTGGCAACGAGGGTCTTTCGGGTACGCCGACTGAGGCCGAGGGCGAAGGGGATGCCGGCGAGGTCGTCGGCCATGAGGACGATGTCTGCAGTCTCGAGGGCAACATCGGTGCCCCGGGCGCCCATCGCGATGCCGATTGACGCTTTGGCCAGGGAGGGTGCGTCATTGACACCGTCACCTACCATCGCCACCGAGGCGTATCGCTCTTCGAGCTCTTCAATCGCCTGCAGTTTCTGCTCCGGCAGAAGTTGTGAGTAGACCTCATCAACCCCGGCTTCCCGAGCTATCGCCTCGGCGGTCTCCCGGTTATCGCCGGTGAGCATGATGATCCGTTTGACTCCGAGGCTGCGCAGTTCGTCGATCACCTGCCGCGCGTTTTCCCGGATGGTGTCTGAGAAGGCGAGTACTCCAAGATAGCGCCATCGCCCCTCCTCCCCGCGCTCGCCCACGGCGACCACCGTCTTCCTCTCCTGTCGCAGTCGGTTGAGCAGATCACTCGGGTCTCTGTCGCTGTCGATGTAGGCGGGTATGCCGATCCTGATCCTCCGTCCCCGCACTGTCGCCTCCACCCCCTTTCCCGCCTCGGAGGCAAAGGAAACGCTCTCCCAACGTACCTCCACGCCCCGGTCCTCCGCGGCCTTGACGGTGGCCTTTGCCAGGGCGTGTTCCGACTGTTGCTCCACCGCCGCGGCGAGGGTGAGCAGCTCGAGCTCGTCGACCTCGGATGTGAGGGGAAGTATGTCGGTGAGCTCCGGAGTTCCGTAGGTGAGGGTGCCGGTCTTGTCGAAGGCGATCGCGTCGACCGCCGCGGCTCCTTCGACATGGACTCCACCTTTGAACAGGACCCCCCGTCTCGCCCCCGCGGCGATGGCGGAGAGCACCGAGGCGGGGGTGCTGATAATCAGGGCACACGGGCTTGCGGCGACCATCACGGTGATGGCGCGGTACAGGGATGCGGAGACCGCCTCCCCGAACAGGAGGGGCGGCACTGCCGCGAGCGCCGCGGTGAGGGCGATTACAAAGATCGCGTACCGTTCCTCGAAGCGGTCGAGAAACCGCTCGGTTCTCGCCTTGCGTCCCTGAGCGTCCTCCACGAGCTGAATGATCCGGGAAATGGTGGAGTCCTGGGAGCGCCTGGTTACCTCGACGGTAAAACTGCCGTTCTGGTTGATGGAGCCGGCGAGCAGCTCGTCGCCCTTGCTCTTGAAAAGCGGCCTCGACTCCCCGGTTACCAGGGACTCATCGAGCATTCCTTCGCCCTCACTGATCCGTCCATCCAGGGGTACCCGGTCACCGGGTCTCAGCACAAACTGTTCCCCGAGGCCGACGGAGTCCACCGGCACCAGGAGCTGCTCCCCGTCCCGCAGGACTTCGGCCCGGGCGGCCCTGAGTTTCATCAGTGCCTGAATGGCGCTGCGGGTCTTTCCCATCGCGTAATCCTGGAGAAGATTGGAGAGGGAGAAGAGAAACAGAAGCAGCGCCCCCTCAAAGGGGGCCCCGATTGCCGCGGCTCCGAGGGCGGCGAGGATCATGAGCAGGTCGATGTCGATCTTTCTTTGCAACAGAGAGTGAATTCCCGCCTTGAGCCCGAAAAAGCCTCCGGTGAGGTAGGCGACGAGGTAGGCGACGCTTCCCACACTCCCACCGGCCGGGTCTGCCTCGTATATCCTGGCGACCACCAAAGCGATAAGGGTGAGCACAACGGCCCCGGACTCCAGGGGGAGGGCGGCGAGACGACTGGTCAGCCCCGCGAGGCGGCGGCGTAAGCGACCGAGGGGGGTGGCCTGGGCCGGCTCCCCGGCGGTCTCGACGGATGTGAGGTCGATCCGGTCGAGACGGTTTGTCAGTTCCTCACACCGGCGCGTTACGCGACAGCCGCCCTCGGGATAGACGGTTACCATCCCCTCCTCGGCGAGGCGGCTGAGCAGGGAGCAGGGGGGTGAGCTTTTTCTCTGACTGATGCAGGAGCCGCACCGGCTCGCCGAGCCCCCGGGGCGGCTGAGGTCGCAGGCGAGGAGGTTCTTTGCGAGGGTGGCGTTGAGGGACTCCCCTGGGAGGGTTCCGCCGGGCAGTTCCGCGGGGTCGTAGCGCCACAGGAGTGTTCGGTTTATCGGGTCAAACTGGATACAGTAAAGCCCTGGTACAGCATTAACCGTCTCCTGCATTTTTTTGCGACAGTCCGGCATCGGGTGCTCCTGGAGGTAGTTTCGTCAAGTATAGTAGTAATCGTTCCGAATAACAACAGATAGTGACGGGAAACGGTTTTTCACGCCCCGGGGGTTTGAGTATACTCCCCCCATGGGCGTTGCCGCCAGGGCAGGTCTCGATCACCTCTCCTTTGCCGACACTCCGGGTATCTCCGCGGGGCTTATCCTTGCAAACCGTGGAACCCTCTGTGGTCCCTTCGGCTTCTCCCTCACGCCGACCTCTCGGCACGACCTGTCGACCGTCGCCCGCCACCGGCAGCTGTTGGCACAGACGATCGGCTGTCCCCCGGAGCGGCTCGTCCCGCAGCGGCAGGTTCACGGCACCGAGGTGAGCTACGGGGAGCATCCCGGCGCCGGACCTCCCGGCCCGGTGCCGGCTCGCTGGAGGGCTCTTCGCCACCCCTTTGCGGGGGAGTCGGACCTCCTGGTGACGGAGCGAAGGGGGCACGCCCTGCTCCTCTCGGTTGCCGACTGCTGCCCCCTCATACTCTGGTCCCCTGTCGGGAGGGCCGTCGCCGCGGCCCATTGCGGCTGGCGTGGCTGCGCTGCCGGGGCGGTCAAAAGCGCGGTAGAAGCGATGGAAGGGGAGTTCGGCGTCCGTGCCGCGGGGCTGCGCGCCTGGGTTGGCCCCTGCGCCGGCTTCGACTCCCGCAGCTACGAGGTGGGGACGGAGGTCTACCGGGCGCTTTCGGGCTACGGTGGCTGTTTTACCCGGAGTGAGAGGCCCGGGCATTACTATCTCAACCTCGGCCGTCTGGTGGTGGCGGCTCTCGAGTCGGTCGGGGTGCCCACGGGTTCTATTGAGACTGTTGCCCTCGACACGATTGGCGACAGGAGGTTCCACTCCTATCGGAGGGATGGGGCGGATTCCGGGCGGATGGCCGCCTGGGTGATGCTCCGGTGAGCTCACCCGACGAGACGACTCACGGTGTAGCTTCCGGGGGGAAGGGTGAGGGTTCCCTCCTCGCTCACGAGCGCCTCTTTATCCGGACAGAGGCCAAGGAGGTCTACAAAGCGGCCGTTGCGGTGGTTTGCCTTCTGCACGGCCTCGAGGAGAATCGCCTCAAACCCTGTTGGATCGAGGCGGTGCCGGGCAAAGGCGAAGCAGGTGCCGGGATACCGCCTGAGAAGCTGCTCCACCTTCTTCTTCTTTACCTGCCCGACCTCACCCCAGAAGAGGGGCTCACCCCTCTCGTCGAGGGCGAGGAGGTCCGGCTTGTACCGGTCTGGGAGACCGACTTCGATCTTTGTATCCGGAAACCGGGGAGCGTAGAGCTCCAGCAGGATCGCCTTGCCGAGCACATGGTCGAGGGACTCCTGCCGTTTTTTGATGAGTACAACTTTCCGCCCGGCTATGGTGAGGGTGATCTTACGCCGGATCTCCGGGGCTGCCATGGATAAAAGATACTACTTCGCCCCCGCTCTCCGCCGGCTTCCCACGCCCCCGACGAGAGACCCGTTCCTTGCCTTCCGGCGGCAGGATTCCTATTCTTCGAAGCAGGTGATGCTATGCAGGTAAACGAAACATCCGCCTTCATCTATCCGGAGCAGTTCCTCGAGGAACAGGCTGCGCGGATGGAGTCGAATCAGGGCCGGCTGATGGTCGCGAGTTGTACCAACGGCGAGTACATGGCGGATCAGGTTGTCGATTGCTACCGGGGTCTCCTCGGCGAGCAGGGGAGCGCGGAACAGTTGATCTACCTCAAAGGGATCGACCGGCAGTTCTCGGACACCGAGACGATGGTGCGCCTCGAGCATCACGTTGGAGGAGCGGATGTCTTTCTCTTTCAGAGTCTCCTCGCCCCCGCAAAGGGGTACGCCGTTAACGACAACTACCTTTCCCTTCTGATCGCCGCCCGAGGCTTCCGGGAACACGGGGCAAACCGGGTCACCGCGGTCCTTCCCTACCTGACCTACTCCCGGCAGGATAAGCCGACAAAGTTCAAGCGGGAGCCTACAACCGCGAAGCTGATGGCCGACCTCGCCCGTTCCGCGGGGATCGACCGGGTTGTCGCCTGGAATCCCCATTCAACGCAGATCCACGGCTTTTACGCCGACATGCCGGTAAACATGCTCGACCCCCTGACGATGTTCAACCGGGAGTTCGAGCCTTTTCGCGGGAGAAAGGACGTCATCGCCGTCGCCCCGGACGCGGGAGCTACAAAGCTGATCATGCACTTCAGCCGGGAGCTTGAAATCGACTCGGCTATCGCGAGCAAGCACCGGCCCCGGCAGGAGGAGGCGGTCATAACCGACATCATCGGCGACTTCCGGGGTAAGCGGACCGCGATTGTCCTCGACGACATGATCGCAAGCGCAAAGACGGTGGTGGAGCTGGTGGAGGGGCTGGTACAGCGAAAGGGGATCGAGGAAGTCCTGATGGCTGCCTCCCATAATCTCTGCCTCCCTGGGACCCGGGAGCGCCTCGAGCGGCTCCACAACGAGCTGAACCTCAAAAAGGTGGTTGTCACCAACAGTATCCCCCAGACCGAGGAGTTTCTCTCTCTTCCCTTCCTGGAGGTCCGTAGCCTCGCAGAGATCTTCTGTTATACAATAAACAGGGTTCACTATGATCGTTCGGTGAGCGAGATTTTTCGATCCCGCTAGACTTGGCAAAAGGAGATAGCGGGAGCGTGAAAGGAGTAAGCCATGGCTGAAACACCATCGACAATGCGTGAGCTCGGTACTCCGGCCCCGGAGTTTGTTCTTCCTGATCCCTCAGGAACGCTCCACAGGAAAAGCGACTACGAGGGAAAGCCGCTGCTTGTTGCCTTTATCTGTAACCACTGCCCCTTCGTAAAGCATATCGCCGATCGTCTTGCCGAGCTCACCGCGGACTACGTTGACAAAGGGGTTGGGGTGGTTCTCATAAACTCCAACGACGTCACCTCTCATCCCGAGGACGCTCCTGAGAGCATGGCGGAGTTCGCGAAGGAACGGGGGTTTCGGGTCCCCTACCTCTACGATGAGAGCCAGGAGGTGGCAAAGGCGTTCCACGCCGCCTGTACGCCGGACTTCTTTCTTTTCGATCGGCGTCACACCCTGGTCTATCGAGGCCAGTTTGACGACTCCCGCCCGGGTAACGGCAAGGGTGTAACCGGCGCAGACCTGACCGCCGCGGTTGAGGCGCTCCTCAGGGGCGATGAACCGCCGGAAACACAAAAACCGAGCGTCGGCTGTAACATCAAATGGCGCAGGGGCAACGAGCCGGATTTCTTCTCCCTCTGATAGAGTCGAATAGCTCTCAAGACCTTGGATTCCCCTCTACCCCGGGCCACAGGAGCGCCCGGAGAGCTGACGATACGGGGGCAGGCTGCGTATGCTTAAACCAAGGGGGGAGACTACGAGTCAGCGAGTCGCACCTGTTGCGGAAACCAACCAGATTCTCACCGACCTCAACGAGATGATCGGAGCGGCGCTTCTCATACGGTATGAGTTAGCCGTCGACACCGGCAGGATGAACGCTGTCTTCCTCAGCGGCGACCGGGAGGTGTACGACGCTCTTTTGGGCGGACGGGAGCTCGAGGCGGTGGTGGCCGAGCTCGTCCCGGGTGCCTCCGTTGCCGTCACCATCGAGAACGCAACCCTCAACGGCTCGACCTCCCTCGACGGCCGCCCTTTTGCTCTCCTGCCGGTCGTCTCCGGGGGCGAGGTCCGCGGTTGTCTCGCGGCGATCGGAGGGAGGGGCGAGGAGCTCGGCGGGCAGAGCATCCGACTTCTCAACATCTGCGCCCGGATCGTTTCGACGTGTCTCTACGCCTGGTTCGCCCGGGTGGATGATCTCATCCGGAAACTCTCATGGGCGGAAGAAGAGGAGCGCTCGAGAATAGCCGAGGTCTTCCACGGTGACCTGCAACAGCTTCTCGCGGGGGCGAAAGTCCACGTCGACGCCGCGGCCCGGAGGGCCGGAAGGGAGAGCCCCCTGAAGGAGCGACTGGAGAACGCGGCAAACCTGCTCAACGGGGTGATCGACCGAACCAGGACCCTCTCCCATCAGATCAGCCCCCCGTCGATCCGCAGGGGTGGTCTCTTTGAGGGGCTCACCCAGCTCGCCGCGGAGGTCGAGGCCAATCTGGACCTGAGGGTGGAGCTCACAAAGGAGGGGGAGCCGCCGAAGCTTGCCGGGGATGTGGCGATAACGCTCTATCGGGCGGTCCAGGAGCTCCTGCTTAACGTCGCCAAACACGCGGATGTCGACAGCGCAAGGGTGGAGCTGCGCAGGGATAGCGAGGGGCTTCGCCTCACCGTCAGGGATCACGGGAAGGGCTTCGACCTCGAAAAGATCCGTCGCCACTCCCGGGGGCTCGGTTTTCTCACCTTTCGAGAGCGCCTCGCCGCGGTGGGCGGCTCCCTGAAGGTGGAGTCGATCGCCGGGGAGGGGAGCACTGTTTCCATGCACCTGCCGGACCGCGTACTCTCGAGATATGAAGTCGACCTTCGGCGAGGGGAGGGCTCCCCCTCCTTTGAGGCTTCCCGCGCTTCCGAGCGGCAAGGGTCAATTCGGGTGCTCCTTGTTGACGACCACGCGGTGATCCGCCAGGGGCTCCGGGTTCTTCTCAAGGATGAGGAGGGCATCGAGGTGATCGGGGAGGCGAAAGACGGTGCGGAGGCGATCAAGAAAGCCCGGGAACTCGACCCGGCGGTAGTGGTGATGGACTACTCGATGCCCGGGAACAGCGGGGCCGAGGTGACCCGTCGCCTGACCTATGAGTTACCCCGGGTGAGAGTGGTCGGTCTATCGATGCATGACGAGGCGGAAACCAGGCGGGAGATGCTCGAGGCGGGGGCGGCAGCTCATCTGCCTAAGGAGGCGCCCGCGGAGGCGCTGATAGACGCGATTCGAAGGGCTGTCCTATAGACCAAACGTGCTATAGTAGGTATAGGCACGATCGATAATCTTTAGCGCACACATGAGAGAACGGGGTTCGAGATGCTGACTACTACTATTCGCGTCGGCCTCGCTGATGACCATCGGGTGCTCAGGGACGGCCTGAAGTCGGTTATAGAGGAAGAGGCGCCGGAGGTGCAGACCGTTGTTGAGGCCGCCTCGGCCCGGGAGTTTCTCGATGCCGTCGCCGAGAGGGAGATCAACGTGGCGGTCGTCGACATCTCCATGCCGGGCATGGACGGGCTCGAGCTCGCCGGAGTCCTCAAGCGGGACTACCCTTCGATCCGGACGATTGTCCTTACGATGTATCAGGAAGTCGATCTCATCGAGCGAGCGATCCGCAGCAGCGTCTGGGGCTATGTACTCAAGAGCAACGCCGCTAATACGGTAGTCGACGCGATCCGCGCGGTCTACAGCGGAAAGAGCTTCTTTGATCCGGCGATCCCAAAAGAGGTTATTTCCCAGCTACGTTACCAGAAGGCGCAGCCTGGACGCTTGAGCACCACGCTTACCCCTCGACAGATCGAGGTTCTCAGGCTCATCTGCGACGGAAAGACCGAGCGGGAGATCGCAGCGGAGCTCGGCATATCCTTTCACACCGCTCACGCTCACAAGAGCAATATCATGCAGAAGCTCGGCCTTCACTCCAAGGTCGATCTCGTTCGCTACGCAGTTCAGAGAAATCTAACAAAAATTTAGGCCGGACAGGCTATACCTCGATTCTTTCTCCGGTGGCTATCCTTCATACCAGGAGCAAGGTATGACCAAACAATTCGCACAACATATCGGACATGTTCTCGACGAAGCGGAAAAAGCGATCATCGCCGGCGTAGTCGAATGCGAGGACGAGTATCGAGCGTTGACGGCCAACGATGAGGCGGAACTTGGCGATCGCGCCTCCCGCAGCAAGTCCCTCGACGAACTCGGCTCGGTAATAGCCTACTACGAGCGACGGCTCTCCCGAACGAGGGCTGCAAAACGGCGGCTGCGCAACGGGACCTACGGTCTCTGCCTGGAGTGCGGCAAGAAGATCAAGCAGAACCGTCTCAAAGCACGACCCGACGCTCTGTTCTGTATCTCCTGTGCCCAGCGACGGGAGCGGCTCAAGCGGTACCGGGTAGTTCCGAGCTATTGAGGCGGGACGCGTCGTTGGCGTAGTATTGAGGCTCACAGGAGGTGGGCATGCCGTCAACGACGCAGCACGCCGCCTGGGTCCTCGAGGCCCGGCGGAGCCTAAGTACGGCCGGCTGCTTCTCTCGGCTGCCCATTACGCCGTGGCGGTCTCGAGGGTCACCGGGTGCGGCGCAGCCGCGGCTGCCACCGACTGCCTGATATCAGCAGGGCGAGGGAGATAATCAGCGCCCCTGCAAGGATGATGGTCAGGGCTATCGGAATGACCACTACCCCTGCGGACTCGACGACAAAGCCGACCGCCGGGGGGAGGATTATCCCGCCTACACCTCCCGCGGCCATCACCAGACTGCTCGCCTCTCCCGCCTCCGCAGGAAATCGACGCCGCAGCCAGCTCAGAAGTCCCGGAAAGACAGGCCCGATCGCAAAACCCGCCACCGGGTAGGCGACCCAGACCAGCGCATCCTTTGTTGCGGCGAGGGATGCGACCCCCGCCAGAAGGAGGCCCGCCGAGACCATCCGCTGGGGTGAGAGGCGCATGCTTACCGGCACCGCCACCAGGCGACCGAGGGTAAAGGCGAGCCAGAAGGCGGAGGCGAGGGCGCCGGCGGCGGCCATCGGAAGGAGGCTCTGCAGATGCGGCGGCATCCAGCTCGAGAAGGACGCCTCAGTGCCTGGATAGACCAGAAAGAGGGGCATAAACAGGAGGGTGGGGTACACCACTCTCCGTCGTCGGAGGTTACGCTCCAAGCTCGCGGATGCTCTCGCTTCGCCGGCGAGGAGGGCTGATGTCCTGGAGCTCAGGAGCAGCGGGAGAGGAACGAGGGAGATCGCGCTGCCGACGGCAAAGGCGACTGCCTGCCCCCCGACCGAGAGGGAGACCGCCGCGAGAAGGGGCCCGGAGATTGCTCCCACGCTGAAGGTCGCGTTGATGAGCTGCAGAGCCGCTGGTCCCAGGTCGCCGAAGGCGCGGTCCACCAGGATGTTCAGATTAACAAGCACGCCGAATCCGAGCCCGATCAGGCCGACCCCGAGGAGAATCTGTCTCCAGGCTACGGCGAGGGCAACGACGGCGAAGCCCGAGGCGAGCAGGAGTGCACCGAGGGCAAGAATCCGGCGATAGCCGAGACGGCGGGCGAGAAAGCCTCCTGCGAGGATTCCGGCGGTGGCTCCGGCAAAATGGAGGCCCGGAAGCATGCCGAGACGTGATGGTGTCACGCCTAAGGTTTCACCGAAGTATGAGAAAAACGGGCCGTAGAGTGCCTGGGAAGCACCCATGGCGAACATGGAGAGGGCCCCCGCGGCGAGGAGGTAGCGTCCCGCCCCCGGGGCAAAGAGGTTTGCGAGTTTCATAGCGTTCCTCGGACCCTACACCACCGTCCCCGGGGAGGGCAAGGATTTGCTGCCTTAGACGTTCTGTCTGTAGGTTATAGATAGACGTGTAATGGCCTACATCGAACTCATACAGAATCTTGCCCTCCTTGTGGCTCTCGCAGTTGTCTACGATACCCTGGGACTCTATCGGTATCCCGATTCTACCTCCCGCCGCATCGCCGCCGGGGCACTCTTTGGTGCCGCCGCGGTTGTCTCCATGCTCTCATCCGTCGACCTCGGCTCAGGGGTGATTTACGACGGGCGCTCCACGGTGGTCGCGGTGGCAGGGATATTTACCGGAGTTCCCGGAGGGGTGACCGCCGCGGCCATAGCGGTAACCTACAGGATTGTCGTCGGCGGCGGGGGAGCGCCGGCGGGCGTCGCAGGGATCGTGCTTGCCGCGGCAATGAGTACTCCCCTCTTTTATCTCCGCCGCCGAAACCGGCAGTGGCGCTCTCCCCTTGTAATCCTCGCCCTCGGTGTCGCCCTCCACGCCATGATTCTCCTCCTCCAATGGCTCCTTTTGCCCTCAGCGGTCGCCAGGAACCTGATCCGGTCGATATGGGTAACGGAACTGTTGCTTTTTCCCGTGATCCTGCTCCTGATCTCACTGGTCTTTCTCGGGAGGGAGGAGCGGACTATCGCGGTCCGTCAGCGGCGGCACAGCGAGCAGATGTATCGCAATCTCTTTGAGAACACTCACAGCGTCATGCTCCTCATTCGTCCCTCGGATCATACGATAGTCGACGCGAGTCCCGCGGCCGCCCGGTTCTACGGCTGGAGCAGGGAGGAGCTCTGTTCGATGAAGATCAGTCAGATCAACACCCTCAACGAGGAGAGCGTAAAACGGGAGCTCGAGCGGGCGCGGCGGGAGCAGAGCGCTCGCTTTAACTTTCGACACCGCCTCGCGGACGGGTCGGTCCGGGAGGTGGAGGTGACAAGCGGAGAGGTCGATCTGGACGGTCAGCGTCTGCTTCACTCGGTGGTCCGGGATGTCACCTCCCGAAACGAGGCTGAGCGGCAAATCGAGACCGCCCTGGAGGAGAAGGAAGCGCTCCTCAAGGAGGTGCACCACCGGGTCAAGAACAACCTCGCGGTTCTCGCCTCCCTTATAAATCTCCAGGCTGAGGGAGACGGAGAGCAGACCGAGGCGCTCCTCAACACGAGGGACCGGATTAACGCTATAGCAGAGGTCCATAACACCCTCTACCGTGAGGGAGATCTCGCGAGAGTAGATCTTCGCGCCTACCTCAAGGAGCTCGTCGACAATCTGGCGACCCTCTACAACGACGAGCGGAACATCGACATATCCCTGGAGGCGCAAAAGGTGGAGCTCGAGATTGCCGATGCTGTCCCCCTCGCCCTCATCATGAGCGAGCTTGTGACAAACGCCTACAAACACGCCTTTCCAAAGGGGCGGGATGGGCATGTGCGCGTCTTTGCCGGAGTGGAGCAGGAGAGCTGCCTCCTCCTGCGGGTCTCGGATAACGGTGTCGGCTACACTCAGGACACCGACGACCTCGGGCTGCAGCTGGTAGAACTTCTGACCGATCAGGTGGAAGGAAAGCTGCGCCGTCTCGACGCCTCGGGCACCTCGATCGAGCTGCGGGTTCCCCTCAAAGGGTAGCCGAAAGCCTTGCCTACCGGTACTGGACGTGTTAGCGTAGGCAATTAGTCAAAAATATAAAGGAAGAGCTATTGATCTCCTTTTCGCTCCTCGAAAATGTGACGCTCCTGATATCGGTAGCGGTTGTCTTTGATCTCACCCGCCTCTGGGAGCTCCCCCGCCGTGCTGCCCGGCACGGCGCGATGGGAGCCCTCTTCGGCGTGGCGGCGGTGGTGAGTATGGTCGACACCGTCCCGCTGATCTCCGGTTTCGTCCACGATAGTCGCGCCCTGGCGGTCGCCCTCTCCGGGCTTCTGGGGGGCCCTCTAACAGCGGCGGTATCGATGATCTTTGCCGGAGTGTACCGGTTCCTGATCGGCGGGGCAGGCACCATCTTCGGGTTCGTTGAGATCCTCTACGCGGCTCTCCTCGGCGTTGCCGGCTACACCCTCACCCGCCGCTACCGTTTCTGGCGTGGATGGGCGGGACTGGTCATCACAGGGCTACTGCTCAACGGCGGCATCCTCCTCGGCTATTTTTTCTTTCTTCCCTATCCGGAGGCGATGGAGGTAGCCCGGCTTATCGCTTTAGACCAACTGATCCTCTATCCCCTCGCCTTCGCTCTTCTCGGGCGCTTTTTTTATGATCGCGCCGAGCGTCGGAGGGTCGAGGTGGAGGGTCGGGAGCATCAGGCACTCTACCGGAGTCTTTTTGAGGAGAGCAGGGCGGTTATTCTCCTGATCCGACCGGAGGATGGGGCGATCGTCGACGCAAATCCGTACGCCGAGGAGTTCTACGGGTGGAGCCGGGATGAGCTCAAGGGTATGCGGATCGCGGAGTTGGATACCCTCGACGAGGAGGAGCTGAAGGAGTGGCTCCGGGGGGCAGCCACGGGAAGCGGGGTGAGCTATCGGGAGTACCGCCATCGTCAGGCGGACGGATCGCTTCGAGACGTGGCGGTACAGGCGGTTCCGGTGCTGATGGAAGAGAAGACCCTCCTCCATTCGATCGTCTTCGACATAAGCAGGAGAAAGGAGAAAGACCAGCGTCTCGAGGAGAGTCTACGAGAGCGGGATGCCCTGCTTCAGGAGATTCACCACCGGGTAAAAAACAATCTCACCGTCATCTCCTCCCTCATCAATATTCAGGTCAGGGGGGCGGAGAGCTGGGAGCAAGCGTTCGGCGCGCTCCAGAAGACCAGGGATCGTATAAACACCATGGGAGAGGTACACAACGTGCTCTACCACTCCGGGGACCTTTCCCGCCTTGATGTTTCCCAGTTTGTACTGCGCCGGGTGGAGAGCCTGACCGCAGCCTACGGCAGACCAGGGGTCGTGGAGGCGCAGGCGACGGTGGAGCGTGTATTTATGCACATCGAGACCGCGATTCCCTTCAGCCTGATCCTCAACGAGCTACTTACCAACGCGCTGAAGCACGCCTTTCCCAGGGACTGGAGCGGCACCGTCCGGGTGACCCTGAGAGCCCTCGACTCCGGGGGTGTCCATCTCGGGGTGGCGGATGACGGAGTGGGGCTGCCCTGGGGGGAAGAGTCGGAGCCCTCGGACGCCTTAGGGATCCAGCTCGCCAAGCTGCTTGCGGAGCAGCTCAACGCTGTCCTGACGGTTTCGGTGGACAACGGCACCCGGGTTGACCTCACCGTTCCCGCCTCACGAAGCCTCCTCGCTGATCGGGCTCTCTAATCCACTCCTTCGGAGATAGAGAGCTCGATCCGTCCCGACGGCTTTTCGGTTCCCAGGGAGCGCACCAGAGCGACCGCCACCTCCTGAAAGACGTCGGCCACAAATCCGTTGATCTCGACCTCTTTACCGTCTACCAGCAGGGTAACCTCTCGTGCTCCCTCGCCTCTGTCCACATTCCTTTTTCCGGGCATCCTTATCCTCCTTGTTCTGTTGGATCACACACTACCGTGCCTCACCAGCTTTTTTTATCCCTCCTCGCCACGCCCCGGGGGCGCGGCGAGAATAACCTCAACTATCCGGGAAATTTCCTCAGGCCCCGAGACGACGATCTCCCCCGGGGCGGGAGGAACCTTGAGCGCCCCGTCCGCGAGTCTCACCATGTGTACCCGCCGAGCCCCTGCCGGGACCCGCCCCTCGAGGAGCAGTAGGTCCCGGGATGTGAGCAGCTCCCGGGTCTCCCCTCCCACTGCGGCCTCCCAGGTTTCGGCAAACTCCTGGGGGGAGGGAAGGGGAGCCTCGGAGAGCTGCTCGAGCCTCGAGCGCTGCAAAAAGAGCCCCTCGGCGCTCCACAGCAGGGAGGGTTGCGCGCCGAGGCGTGCGAGGCGGAGGGTATCGCCCTCTTTGCTCTCCCCGCCGTGGGAGAGGCGGCCCCCTTTGAGAAAGGCGACGGAGAGATCCCGGTCCACCGCCCTCACGCACAACTGCTCGAGAAGGGTTGTTTTACCTGATTTGGCGTATCCCAGGACCGATACCATCGTTGCCAAAATGAACCGCCTTCCTCATTTTTTATAGCACATCATACCTACAGCAGTCAGGAGGCACGCGTGAAGATCAGCGCCCGTAATCAGCTCAAGGGCAAGGTAACCTCGATAACCCACGGAGCGGTCAACAGCGAAGTCGTTATCGAGGTCGCTGCGGGAGTGGAGCTCACCTCAATCATCACCAAGGCGAGCGCCGAAGCGATGGGACTTGCCGTCGGATCAACGGCCTACGCCGTAGTCAAGGCGAGTAACGTCATGGTCGCCGCGGACTAACCGATACCGCCATCCTCTACCCCGGAGGCTGGAGCCGACTCCGGCTTCCAGGCTTCCTTTGTCTTTTCCAGAAGCCGGATCCCGGAGATCTCCATCTTCTTGTCCACCGCCTTGCACATGTCGTAAATCGTCAGAGCGGTAACCGAGACCGCCGTGAGCGCCTCCATCTCGATGCCCGTCTTTCCTGTGCACCGGGCGGAAGCCTCGATAGCCACCCCCTCGGGGGTGAGCTCGAGATCCACGGTGATCTGTTCAATCTCTATCTGGTGGCACAGCGGGATAAGTTCACTTGTCCGCTTGCCGCCCATGATCCCGGCGATCTTCGCCACCGTGAGGACATCGCCTTTTTTGATGCTGTTCTCTCTGATAAGGGCGATTGTAGGGGGAGCGAGTTTGATGAATCCCGCCGCCCGGGCTCGGCGGTGGACCGGCGGTTTCGGGGAGACATCGACCATTCTGGCTGATCCCGCCGGGTCGACGTGGGTTAGCTGCTCGCCTTCACCTTCAGCCACCGCTATCCTCCAATCTCTACCATCGCCCGGTTGGTGCAGACAAGGCCGCGCTCCGGCTTCGCCGCTACCGCTTCCCGGAGACTCGAGGCGATGTCGTCAAAGTCGACGGGGATTTCGATATCCGAGTGGAGGCACGGTTTGAGCACGCCGTTGCAAAGCAGCCGGATCCGGTTGCACTCGCTGCACGGCAGGGGACGCTCAAACTGCATCGTGTCCCGCTTTTCCTCTGAGAGACTGTACTCGGCGATCCGCTGGAGAATGAGGCCGTGCTCCCGGCAGAACGCCTCGAGAGACCGCATCTCCTCGGCGCGATACTCCGCCTCGGTGACAACGGTGTTCACCTTGATGCCCTCGAAGCCCGCCTCCTTCGCGGCGAGAGCGCCCCGGAGCGCCGCCGACAGATCGCCCCCCCGGGTTATGTGTCGGTACGCCTTGGGATCGAGGGTGTCCAGGGATATGTTGAGATGGGTCAGCCCCGCCTCTCGCAACTGCGCGGCGAGAGGGCTGAGGAGGGTGCCGTTGGTGGTCATTGCGAGCTTCTCGATGCTCGGGATCCGTGCGATACCCCGGACAAGGTCCACAACGCCTTTGCGCACCAGCGGCTCTCCGCCGGTGAGGCGTACCTTGCGCACTCCGAGCTCTGCGGCGACCTCGACGATCCTGATGAACTGTTCAATCCTGAGAACATTTGTGTGATAACGGACGGGTACCCCATTTGCAGGCATGCAGTACCTGCAGCGCAAGTTGCACTTATCGGTTACCGAGATCCGAAGATAATCTATTGTTCGGCCGAATGAATCTCGCATATACCTGTTCTCCTCGGGCGAGTTCGCTCACCCCGCGGTCGATGCGGAAAAGAAGGTCCGCATCGGCGAGGGCGCTCAGGTGCCCGGAGCCTCTGTAGTTGATCCGTCTGATCTGACCGTCGCGGTAGTTCCCCGGCAGATACTCGTGCCGGTCCGCATTGGTACGCCTGAATGGCTCTGCCAGGGGGAGGAGTGCCTCCCGGGGAGTGTAGTGGAGTCCCTGCAGCGCCCGGAGGGCGGGTGCGATAAAAAACTCGAACTGCGCCGCCGTGGAGACGGGGTTTCCCGGTAGACCGAAGACCAGACGCCCCTGGTGGGTCGCAAAGAGCGTCGGTTTGCCCGGCTTGACCGCCAAGCCGTGAAAATGGACCGTCGCTCCGATCTCCTGGAGGGCCGCGGGAACAAAGTCGAGGTCTCCCATGGAAACACCCCCGGAGCAGATCAGCACATCCGCCTCATCCAGGGCCGATCGTAACGCTTCGGTTATCCTCTCCTGATCGTCTCCGAGTATACCACGGTTCTCCACCCTGGCAAGATGCGTTTCCGACAGGGCGGTGAGTTGGTAGCTGTTACTGTCATAGATGCCCCAGGGGGGTAACTCCGGGGCATCGGGATAGTAGAGCTCCGTCCCCGTGGAAATGACGATAACCCGGGGCCTTCGGACCACCGATACCTGGGCGTAACCCTGACTGGCAAGGATCCCGACGTCCAGGGGGGTGAGAAATCGCTGGGAGAGGAGGGGGTCACCGGCCCGGATGTTCTCTCCGGGTTCGGCGATATTTGTCTGCCTCTCCTGCGTTACCACCCGATACGCCCCCGTCTCGAGCTTCTCGGTGTACTCTATCCGCACCACCCGCTCCACATCCGGCGGCACTACCGCGCCGGTCATGATGCGAAGCGCTTCGCCCTCTTTCAGGTTAGAGGGCTCCTCGGGCTTCCGGGGATCCCCGGCGGCCACGGTGGCGGTGGAGATGAACGGCTCTGTTCCCTGACCCGGGAGCAGGGCAAAGCCGTCGACCGCGGCCTTTCGAAACCGGGGCTGGTCGAGACGCGCCTCGAGGGCGGTGGCGAGGACCCGACCGTTTGCCTCGGCGAGGGGCACCTCCTCCGCTTCGAGACGGATGAGGTGGGGACGCAGGAGGTCGAGCGCCTCCTCAGGGTCAAAATATGTGTACGGTCCGGGCATCGTCTCTCGTTACTCCTTCTGATACAGGGTGACTGGTGACGCCTTGATCGATCCGACCAGTGAGAATCCCCCCTCGATGCTGATCTGCTCTCAAGCGGTCCGTTTGAGGCGCACAGCGCCCCGGGCCCCGCAACAGAAGCGCCCCGGGCCCCGCCCGCAGACGCTGTGAGACCTCGCCTCTCCCCCTGTCCCGGGGACGGAGGATCGTTCCCGGACCGCGATGGAGAGGGGTAATGGGGTGGGGACTCTCTTCATCTGCGCCTCTCGAGGCTCCGGGATATCCGAACCGCAGGGCTCGACAACCGATCACCTCTACGTTGTGCTACCACTGTTGACCATCTGACTATCCCTGTCAACCAAAAAAGGTGACAGCTCCATTTAACCAACCCTCATTATGGTGTATACTCCTCCCTCAGGAGGGGAGGATGGCCGGGGACAGATACATTCGGCATCAGGATTTCCTCGGATACGATACCTGGCGGCGCCTCAAGGAGACCCCGGTCCTTGTGGCGGGGGTCGGTGGCCTCGGCTCCCACGTTCTCCAGAGCATCGCCCGCCTCGCCCCCCTCACCCTTGAGATCTGGGACCCGGGCACACTCAACGAGCCGGACCTCAACCGGCAGATCCTCTACCGGGAGGAGGACCTCCACCGGAAGAAGGTGGAAGCCGCCTCCGACCGACTCCGCGAGATAAACAGCGAGCTCAACCTCGCCACTATTGCCGAGCCGCTCAGCTACGAGCGATTTCTGGAAAAAAGCTCCCTCCGGGGCTCCGGGTTCCTTCTTTTCGACTGCCTCGACACCTTTACCGCCCGGGGGGAGCTCGACCGGATCCGGGAGCTTGAAGGGTGTGCGATATTTCACGGCGGCGTGGAGGGGTGGTTCGGCCAGGCCTCCACCCTCCGGGGCACCGGGGAGGGCTACGCCCGGCTCTTCGGGCCTGAGTACACCTCGATCCCCCCTGCGGCCAAGCCGATCCTCCCCCAGACCGTCTCGGCCGTCGCCTCCTTTCAGGTGGCAGACTATCTCCACTGGTGCGAGACGCCGGAGGAGAGCCCCCTGAGTGACGTGATGCTCCTGTACGACGGACGGTCGATGAGGGTTGACCGGGTAGCCCTTGCCCGTAGAGGATAGCTGCCTGGAGGAGAGGCAGCGATGAGTGATGTGACGGTAGATGTGACGGTACAGGTAATACCCTACGGCCCCCTCACCGAGGCGCTCTCCTCGACCGGGGAGGTTACCCTCTCCCTGCCCCTGCCGGTTTCCGAGATCCGGGCGGTGGTGACACAGCGGTGGCCGGAGCTCCGGGACCGTGTATTCCGTCTTGCCGTGGACAAGAGACTCCTGGAGGAGAGCGCCGTGGTCAGGCAGGCGGAGGAACTCGCCCTGCTTCCTCCCTTTGGGGGAGGATAGGAGGGGTGGGGAGGCGATGGGTGGCATGATGGACCTCGAGATAACTCCGGAGGTTATGCTGAGTGAAGGGCCCGTGGATCCCGGAGTGGTCACCGAGGCAACCAGACGGTTTGCTTCCGACGGCAGGTTCGGGGGGATCGCGAGCTTTACAGGGATCGTCCGCGCCGATGAGACCGGTGAGGGCCGGGTTCGGGCTATCGAGTTCACCGCGTACCAGGAGATGGCTGAGACGGGCCTTCGAGAGCTGATCAACCGGGTTGTCGACGAGAGCCTCGCGGCCGGGAGCGAGAACGCCGGTCCGGTCCGGGTTCACCTCGAGCACGCCCTCGGAGAGGTCGCCGTCGGCGAGGCGCCGGTGATTATCGTTGTCGCTACCGGCCACCGGGAGGAGGCGTTCGCTATCTGTCGCGGCATCCTCGAGGCGCTGAAGCAGGAGATACCGATCTACGGAAAGGAGCTCCTCGAGGGCGAAGGCTACCGGTGGAAAAAGAACCGGTAGCAGCCGGCGGAGGGTCAGCTCTCACGTCTGCGGGCGTGCTTCGGACGGAACGCCTCAACCGCTCCGTTCTGTTTTGTGTCCATCCACGCCCCGCCGAGTAGCTCGACGGCGTACGGCACCGCCGGAAAGACGGCGGCGAGACAGTCGGCGATCGCCGAGGGATTGCCCGGAAGGGCGATGATGAGGCTCCTTCCACGACTACCCGCCTCCTGGCGCGAGAGGATCGCCGTAGGCACCACCTCGAGGGAGGCGCGTCGCATCTCCTCGCCGAAGCCCGGAAGCATCCGCTCGCAGACCGCACAGACCGCCTCCGGTGTAACGTCCCGGGGGGCGGGACCGGTGCCGCCGGTAGTAAGGATGATATCGCACCCCCGGGAGTCGGCCAACTCGATGAGCTCCGCCTCGATCAGCTCCCGCTCATCCGGGACGAGGCGGTAGATCTTTCGCCAGGGTGTCGCCAGAACCTCGGTGAGCCACGCCTCGATCGCCGGACCACTACGGTCCTCGTAGTTTCCGGCGGAGGCTCTATCCGATACTGTGAGAATACCGATTACCGCTTCTCGCTCCATTACTGCTTTGTACGCCTCCTTTCGACCTGGGTCAAGGATCACCGTTTTGCCACCCGGCCTCGCCCCGGGGACGGAGGTTGCCCCCGCGGCCCGACCTCGCCTCGGGGACGGAGGTTGCCCCAGGGACGGAGGTTGCCCCGGGGACGGAGGTTGTCCCGCGGCCCGGCCTCGCCCCGGGGACGGAGGTTGCCCCGCGGCCCGACCTCGCCCCGGGGACGGAGGTTGCCCCGCGGCCCGACCTCGCCCCGGGGACGGAG
>JBKHDM010000049.1:0-21871 GCA_046541355.1 Spirochaetaceae bacterium | reverse complement strand
GGGATACAGTTGCATCACGCCGGGGGGAGGAGCGACACCGAGAAGAACTACGGACGCACGCCCGTCGCCCCGAGCGCCGGTGAGGGTGAGGGTGAGGAGCTCACCGAGGAGGGGGTTCTTCGACTTATCGGTTGTTTTATCACCGCCGGCAGACGGGCGGTGGATGCCGGCTTCAAACTCCTCGAGATCCACGGCGCTCACGGCTACCTCGGTTCTCAGTTTCTCTCTCCCCGAACCAACAGGAGACAGGATCGTTGGGGGGGATCCCTGGAGAACAGGCTCAGATTCCTCACCGAAATCGTCGGAGGCTTGCGTCGGGAACTCCGGGGGGAGGCGATCGTCTCGGTCCGCCTCGGAGTCGCGGAGAAAGGCGAGGATGGGCTGCTCCTCGAGGAGGGGGTCGAGGCCGCACGCTCTCTGGAAGCGGCGGGCTGCGAGATGATCCACGTCTCCCACGGAGGCTCGATGCCCGAGGCGATCGACCCGGACTCTCCCTTCGACCCGCTCCTCCAGCTCGCCGGACCGGTGAAAGAGGCAGTGTCGGTGCCGGTCATCGGGATCGGTGGTATCCGCTCCCCAGAACAGGCGCAAGCCGCCTTATCCCGAGGCGTCTGCGACCTCGTCGCCTCGGGCCGGGCAATCCTCGCAGACCCGGGGTACGCACGGAAAATCGTCGAGGGCAAAACGGACCAGATCGTCACCTGCGTGCAGTGCAAGCCGCGTTGCTTTCACTACAAGGAGCCTGCGCGCTGCCCGACCCGTAACCACCTCGGCATCCAGCCGCCGGGACTTTGAGGCGCGCACTGTATCCCGACAAGCCGGGACTTTGAGGCGGGGCCTGTATCCCTGCAAGCCGGGGCGTTGAGGCGGGGCCTGTATCCCTGCAAGCGCGTCGTGCTACCCTCACCGATACCATGTTCGGCAGAATACTACTCCTTTTTACCGTGATCCCTCTGGTGGAGCTCTACCTTCTCATCCAGATAGGTCAGCTTATCGGAGCGTTACCGACGATCATGATCGTCCTGTTCACCGGCGTGGCCGGGGCGAGTCTTGCCCGGCAGCAGGGCGGCACCGTCTGGCTCGAGATTCAGCAGGAGATGCAGCTCGGACGTTTCCCCGCGGACCGGCTCATCGACGGACTGCTCCTGCTGGTGGCCGGAGCGTTTCTCATAACTCCCGGTATCCTCACCGATCTGTTCGGTTTCGCCATACTTATCCCCTTTTCGAGAGCACCGATTCGCCGCTGGGTGCGGGAGCGTTTGCGGCGGATGATGGATCGGGGGGATGTACACTTTACAGGCTTTATCCGGTAGTTCCGCCGCCCCGCGCCCCGGCGGCAGCCGTGGTGTTGCGGCGGGAGTGCGCGCCCCGCGCCCCGGCGGCAGCCGTGGTGTTGCGGCGGGAGTGCGTGCCCCGCGCCCCGGCGGCAGCTGTGAGGGGGGTCGCCGAACAAGCTCAGGGCGGTGTAGCTGCCCCCCCGGCGGGTGGGTCGAGGGCCCGCGCCGGCGCTCCTGAGCTATCCCGGACAACGAGCCTCGTCTCGAGAACCGTATGATGCTCCACCTCGCACTCCTGGATGAGACGCATCAGCAGGTCCGCGGCGGCGTACCCCTTCTGAAAACCGTTCTGCCCGACGGTAGTGAGCCGCGGCCGAACCAAGCTTGCCTCGGGGATATCATCGAAGCCGATGACACTCATCTCCCGGGGAACCGCCACACCCTGCTGTGCGAGAGCCTCGAGGACACCGATGGCAATAACATCGCTCATCGCGACGATCGCGGTAGGAGCGAACTGGTCTTCTCGAACCGCTTCCATTGCCTCGGCCCCCCCGGAACGGGAGGACTCGCACTCCCAGTACCGTACCGAAATCGGCGCGCCCCAGGCCGAGAGAGCCTCGGCGAACCCCGCAAGACGCTGTTGGGTGACCTGGGAGGGCGCTGCGAGCCTCGGCTCATCGAGAAAGGAAAAAACCGCAATCCTCCGGTGGCCAAGGTCGAGGATGTGTCGCATCGCCCGGCGAGCCGCACCGCGGTCGTCGATTCCGACCACGGGAAACCCGCCCCCCACCCGGCCGTCGATGGTGACAAAGGGAAGGTGGCGCCGGCGTATCAGTGCCACCGCGTCCATCCCGGGCTCGAGGCCGAGGGTGATCAGCCCGTCCACCGCGGCGCTTCGTATCCCTTCGAGAAGGGACTCCCGGATCGGCGGAATGAGGGTGAGAGAGTGGTGTTCCCGCTCACAGACCTCCCCTATCCCCTGGACGATCTGAGAGAGGTGGGAGTTCAGAAAGGCGACGGATATGTTTTCCGGCAGCAGGAGTCCGATCGTCCCGTGGCGTCCGGTTGTGAGATTACGGGCTACCGGATCCGGCACATATCCGAGCTCCTCGGCGACCTTGAGAATCCGTCTGCGCGCCTTCTCACTGATCCTGCCCGGATCATTAAAGGCGAAGGAGACGCTCGTTTTTGAGTAGCCCGAAATCCGGGCGATATCATTTATTGTCGTTCGGGCCACGTCTCACCTACTTGATGGAGCCTGCAACCATCCCTTTGATGATCTTCTTCTGAGCAATAAAAAAGAAGATTATAACAGGAATCATCGCCATCAATATCGCCGTGAGAATAAGGTCCCACTGCTTGACGTACGCCCCGGCGAAGTTGGCCACCGCCAGGGGCAAGGTCTGTATACGGTTGCCCTTGCCGAGTACAAGCAGGGGAAGGAGAAAGTCGTTCCAGATCCAGATACCGTGGAGGATGCCGATAGTCGCGTGGACCGGTGTCAGGAGAGGAAAAATTATCCGGAAAAAGACCCCGGGCAGATGAGAGCCGTCGATGATCGCCGCCTCCTCGAGCTCAAAGGGAATCGACTTGATAAATCCGTGGTACATAAAGACCGAGAGGGAGAGACCAAAGCCGAGATAGGCGAGAACGATACCGAGGTATGTCCGCAGTAGTCTCACACCGATGAGCTGGGAGACCGTTCGAAACCAGGAGATCAGGGGAAACATGACAATCTGGAACGGCACCACCATCGCCGCCACGAAAAGCAGAAATATCACCTGAGAGGTTCGCGTCTTTGTGCGTACCAGTACCCAGCCTGCCATGGCGGGGAAGATCGTTACCGCAACCAGGGAGAGGCCGGTTATGAGGACCGATGAGAAAAAGGAGGAGGAGTAGCGAATGTTACGGCTTGTCCAGATCGACTCCATGTTCACGAAGATCTGCGCCCAGTTCTCAGGCAGGGCCATCGGGTACTGGGTTACACTGAAGGCGTCCTTGGCGGAGTTGATTAACACGATCACGAAGGGATAGAGATAGATAACCAGGAGGAGGAGCATTACCCCCTCGAGGGCGTATATTCTCAGTCGCCGCATCACAACTCCAGCTCCTTACGCTTGTTGACACTCACCTGCACCAGGGAGAAGGCGACAAGGACCAGAAAGAACAGAACCGCCCTCGCCTGACCCGCGGCGAGGTCGTTGCCTACAAAGGCGGTGTTATAGATGTTCATCGCCAGCAGCTCGGTCCCGAAGATAGACTCTCCCATAAATGAGGTCGCCGGTCCTCCGGAGGTAAGGGAGAAGTTGACGTCAAACTGCTTGAAGGAGTTAACGAGGGTGAGAAACATGGTGATCGTAAATGCCTGAGCGATCATCGGGATCGTAATGTTTCGAAACCGCTGCCAGTGTGAGGCTCCGTCGATATGCGCCGCCTCGTAGAGTTCTTCCGGAACCCCCTCGATTGCGGCGACATATATCATCATGATGTATCCCGCGTACTGCCAGCTTCCCACCATGATGAGGGCGATAATGCCGGTGGGCACCCTCGAGAGCATCAGGTTCTCCGGCTCCCCGAGGCGGCTGAGAAATCCGACGGCTCCGCCGATTGCAGGAACGGCGTTGTTGAATATGAACTGCCAGAGGTACCCGAGAATGAGACCGCCGATCAGGTAGGGAATAAAAAAGCCCATCCGGTAGACGTTTCGCAGCCTCAGGTTACTGGTCACCGCCACCGCCAGGGCGACGGCGACCCCGTTTATCACGGCGACGTTTGCCACGGTATAGATCGTCGTAATGATAAACGAGTAGAGAAAGGCTGGGTCTTTGAGGCTCTCCCCGTACTTTGCCAGACCGACAAAGGCGTTACCCTGCCCTATACGAGCCGTCGCGTTCCAGTCGGTGAGGGAGTAGTACGAGCCGATGAGAAAGGGCACGACGATAACCATGAGAAAAGCTAAGAGCACCGGCGCAAGAAAGAGCCAGAACGTAGGTCCGTTTCGATGAAATCTGTTCACGCTGCCTCCCGGGGTGGGTATAAAGACGGCCCGACGCGCCAAGGTCGGGCCGTTTCAACAGTTCCTGTGGCGGTCAGCCCCGAAGACTCTCGAAGGCGGCGGTCATCGACTGGATAAACTGATCCTTGCTGATGCGTCCGGTGGCGAACTGGTTGTAGATCGGGGCGAGGGTCTGGTCACGGAACTCCCCGGAAAAGTTGTACTGATTCCAGGAGTAGACCTTTCCCTCCGCCGCCCAGCTCTGGACGCTCCGGGAAAGTTGACCCTTCGGGTTGCGCTCGACATTGGCGTAGGCGGGGATCATACCCGCCTCGTCGACCATGAACCTCTGGCCGGCCGCGGTAAAGACCATGTCGTTGAGGAACTGCTTTGCTGCCTCGATGTTCTCGCTCTCGGAGTTGATCACGTAAAAAGAGGGCGCGGAGACAAAGATGCCGTCGGTGTCGCTGTTCATCGACCCGTGCGGGGCAAAGCCCATCTCAAACCCGGCGTTGGCGGCGTCCATGTTCGGGTCCACCCAGTTGCCCTGGTGGAGGAAGGCTGCCTGCCCGGTGGCAAAGGCGCCGACCTGGGCGTCGTAGTTGCCGGTGGTAAGGATACCCGGGTCCGCGTAGGTAAAGAGGAGCTCCACCCAGTCTGCGTACTCCCTGAGCCGCTGCTGGTCGACCTGACCGGCGAGGAGCTCGTTTACAACGGACTGGTCACCGTAGGGGAGGCCGTTGGACAGGAGGGAGTTGAAGTTGTGGTGAGCGGTAACCCAACCCATATCGGCGGAGGCCGCCATCGACACAACCGAGGAGAGTCCGAGCTCCTCCTTCATGCTGTCGATTTGCTCAAACGCCCGGCGGTACGCCTCGAGGTTTGTAAGGGTTGCGGGGTCTACCCCGGCGGCCTCGAGGATATCGGCGTTGTACGCCATACCCCAACCCTCAACGGCGACGGGAAAGCCGTAGACGCTACCGTCGAGGGTAAAGGCGACGGAGGTCTCCTCGACCCACGGCTCTCCTGAGAGGTCGAGAATAAGGCTCTCCCACTCCCGGTAGTCCTCGATGCCGGCGATAACAAAGATGTCAGGCATCTCATCGGCGGCAAAGTCCGCCCGTAGCTGCTGGCCCATGCTGGTACCGGAAGAGCCGCCGACAGACTTGATCGTCACGTCGATGCCGGTCTCCTCGCTCCACGCCGCGCCGTAATCCTGAAGCATCGCGTCGATCTCAGGCTTGTTCTGAACGAGCGTAACAGTTCCCGCCCCGCTCTCTCCGGCACCCCCGGCAAAGAGGGCGCCCCCGACGATGAGCAGCGCCAGCGCAATAATCACTGCCTTTTTCATAGCTAAACACTCCTTTTCTGATCCGAGATAATCGGTGTCAATCAAGTATCAATGGGATTCACTAAACCGGTTTGCATCGATGCTAAACCGGTTTATGCGGGGTGTCAAGCAATTTCTTTCAGAAAGAAACCTTGCTCTCCCCGGGATGCGGCAGCGACTCGGTGGCGCGGCTGTCGCTTACCTGCCTCGGGTCGGTTTCAGCCGAGAAGCCCCGTCGGAAACGGAACGTTCAGGAGCGATGTAAACAGAAGGTAAAAGAGTCCGACGGAGACGAGGGCGATCACTACGGCCTTGAGGGTTCCGACGTGAGCCCGGAAGGTGAGCAGTCCCATAAGCACGGTTCCGATCACCGAGGCGAAAAGGAGCCCGACCAGAGGGATGAGGGCGGTCCAGACTACCAGAGCTCCCATGAGAGTCCCGGAGCGCAGGTGGCGCTCCCCGGTCTCGGTACTCGCAAGACGGATCACCGGGCCTCTGCCGAGGAGGGTGAGAACGCCGAGGGTCAGGGCGAGGGTAAAGACGATCGCCGCGAGAACCTGCGGGAACAGCCGGCTGAGAGGCCGGAAATCCCGGCCGCCGAAGAACCAGTAGGTCGAGACGGCCATGACCGCCAGGGCGGAGAGGAGATTTCTCGTCTTCTCGGGGATCTGTCTCATCTTCCTTCCTCCGTCTGGTTTTTCTGTGAAGCAGCGTCCTCCGCCTCGGCAAGCACCTTGAGGACATTTCCCTTGCCCTGCCGTTCCCGCCACGTGACGAAAATGGGGGCCGCGACGGAGAGGAAGGTGAGCAGAATGAGAACAACCGAGATCGGTCGCCCGAAGAAGACCGCAAACATGGACCCGCGCGCTCTGCCCATGAGGACCGACTGAGTGAGCCCCTGCTCCGCGATAGGACCAAGAATGAGACCGAGCACGATCGGCCCCGGCATGAATCCTGCCTTTCGCAGCGCGTGAGCCAGAAGCCCGACAATAACCATCGTGTAGATGTCGGCGCTGTTGTTGTAGATTGAGTAGGAGCCCACCATCGAGAGAAAGATGATAATCGGGGCCATGGTCTGCACCCGGACCCGTTGCATAACCCGGGCGACCAGGCGGCCGAGAATAACCCCGAGGGGGAGCATCGCCAGGTTTGCGATTATGAGGGAGAAGAGAAAGGCGTAGGTGATCGTTCCGTAGGAGGTAAACAGTTCCGCCCCCGGACGCATGCCCTGGAGCAGGAGGGCGCCGAAGAGAACCGCCGCGGGTGGCGCACCGGGAACCCCGAGGGTGAGCATTGGTATGAGGGCACCGGCGACCGACGCGTTGTTCGCCGTCTCCGAGGCCGCCACCCCCTCGATCGCCCCCTCGCCGAACCTCTCCTTGTTCTTGCTCGTCCGGATCGCCTCGTTGTAACTCACCAGCCCCGCGATATTGCCCCCGGCACCGGGGATAATACCGACGAGGGTCCCGAGAATCGAGGAGCGGATCATGAGCCAGGGCATTCTCACCAGCCGCCGAAAGACCCGGGTCACCATCCGCCGCTGTCGCTTGTAGGGAATCACCGTGCCCGCCTCGTGACTCTCCTCGACCATCCGCAGCACCTCGGGAATACAGAAGAAACCGATGAGCGCGGGGATGAGAGAGATGCCGTTCTGCAGTGCAACGGTTCCAAAGCTGTAGCGGACCGCTCCCTCGATCGGCGCTATCCCTATGGTCGAAATAAGCAGACCGATACCCCCGCCGATGAGCCCTTTGAGGGTGGAGCGGGGCGATACGGCGGCAATGATGGTGAGGCCGAAGGCGGCGAGCCAGAAATACTCCGGGGGACCGAAGCTCAGGGAAGCCCTCGCCAGGGGGGGAGAGAGAAAGATGAGAAAGATGACACCCACAACCCCGCCGAAAACCGAGGAGAGGGTAGCTGTGACGATCGCCCGGTAGGCGTCTCCCTTGCGGGCCATTGGAAAGCCGTCAAAGGTTGTAGCTATGGCGCTCGGGGTCCCGGGAGTGTTTATGAGAATCGCCGAGAAGGAACCACCGTAGATCGCCCCGGCGTAAATCGCTCCGAGGAGGGCAAGTCCGTGGATCGAGGACATCCCGAAGGTAAAGGGAACCAGAAGGGCTATCGCCATGGTCGCGGTGAGCCCGGGCAGAGCTCCAACCATGATACCCGCGCCGACGCCGAGCACTACAAGCAGGAGGCTGACCGGGTCGAGGACACCGGCCAGCGCTCCCATCAGCATCTCACTCATCGGTCTTGCTACATCTCTCCGAGCTCACGGAGAACGGTTTCGATCTCCCGGGAGCGACGGTCGATGTAGGAGGCAAACTCCTGTGCCCCGATGGAGTGGGTGACAAATCCAAGCTCGTTCATCTGGGCGCGGAACTCCTCGTTACTTGATACCGCCTCAAACGCTTCCTCGAGCTCTGCTACTACCTCATCCGGGGTGTCCGGGGGCACGGCGACTCCCCGATCGATACCCGCGGTCATCTCCACACCCTGCTCGATAAAGGTAGGCACCTCCGGGAGGGGAGCGAAGCGCTCATCGGTACCAATGGCGAGCACCTTCATCTCGGCGTTGTGGGCGAGCAGGTCGTTGGAGTTCGCCATGATCGCCCCGCTATGACCACCGAGAAAGTTGGCGACCGAAGGGGCTGCCCCGGTGGCGGGGATGTAGGTGAACCGCGCGCCGGTAAGCTGCTGAAGCTGGAGAAGCGCGAGATGATGGCCCGAGTGAGTTCCCGATCCGCTGACGGTAATCTCCCCGGGATTCTCGCGGGCGTAGGCAAGGAGCTCCTCGAGGGTGTCGTAGGGGCTGTCCGGAGCTACGGCGAGGCCGATCGGCGTGGTCTGGAAAAGGTAGACCGGCTTGAGGTCGGTGGTCTGATACCCTGCGTTCTCCCGGACCAGGGGCTGAATGATGATGTGGGGAAGGTTGTTTCCGGTGATCGTATACCCGTCACCCCGAGCTTTGACCAGGCTCGACCAGGCGAGGGCTCCCCCGGCACCGGGCTGATGACGGACGACCACATCAACCCCGAGGGCCTCCTCGAGGAAGGGCTTCTGGTACTGGGCGGTTACGTCCGACTGTCCCCCGGGGTTGAAGGGGATCACGTAGGAAACGGGGCGAGTCGGGTAGACCTCCCCTTCCCCCTGACCTCCAGGGAAAACCAGCCCCGCGAGGGCGACGGCGAGTACCAGTGCAAGAACGTGGTTCTTGTTCATTATCGAAACCTCCTTGGTCGTTCCTGCCGGCGGCAGGCGTCTGTCGATCAACGTCGAGAGAATATCTCGGGATTAACCACATACCGGGGCCTGCTGCCCGAGAGTACGCGGACCAACTCGTCCATTCCATCTATCTGGTTCTGCCGGTGGCTCTCCTCGGAGTACCAGGCGATGTGAGGTGTTACGACGGCGTTGGGCAGGGTGAGCAGCGGCTCGTCCCCCCGGGGCGGTTCGGTCTCGAGGACGTCGATCCCGGCGCCTGCGATTGTCTGTTCCATCAGGGCGGTCTCAAGCGCTTTCTGGTCCACGATAGGTCCCCGGGCGGTGTTGATGAGCAGAGCCTCCCTCTTCATAAGCCGAAGGGCGGCAGCGTCAATTATGTGAAAGGTCTCGTCGGTGAGGGGTGCGTGGATGGACAGGTAATCCACACCCTCGAGAAACGGCTTGAGATCGTAGAAACGCTCTACCCCCCGCTCCTCGAAGATGTCGTCGTCGAGATACGGATCGTAGGCGACAACCCGCATCCCGAGTCCCTGGGCGAGGCGGGCGCTCCGCCGCCCTATCCGACCGAGACCGAGGATGCCGTAGCACCGGTCGCGAAAGGTGTGGACCGGCCGTGCCTGCTTGTAATCCCAGCCGCCGCCGCGGACGTGGGGTATGAGCTCGTGGATCTTACGGGCCACCGTCAGGGTGAGGGTAATGGCGTGTTGCGCGACCTCTTCGCTGCAGTAGAGGGGGCAGTTGGAGACCGGGATACCCCGCTGAGTGGCAGCCTCGAGGTCGACAACGTCGTAGCCCACCGAGAGGGTCATGATCAGCTTGCACTCCTCGGCCGCTTCGATCATCTCCCGGGTGATCGGCTCGCCGATGACCACGATCGCAACCGCATCCCTCAGTTCCTCTACAATGTCGGAGTAGCTCTTTCCTTCGGTGCTTACTACCTCGGCGTCTACTTCCGCTCCCCGACGTTTGAAGTATGCAAAGTCGGGGAACTTCATGAACAGACGATTCCCGATCAGCACTACCTTGCGCATTTCGCCCCTCCTTGTGCCCGGCGCAGAGGGTAGCGACCCACCGACGCAAACCACAAGGGCGGGAGGGCGCAACACACAGAAAACTAACACTACCCCTCGTTACCGGAGGATCTGCGCCGTCACCACGGACGCAATTATGGATGTAATGTAGTTAATAGATAAGTGAATGGTGTGAACCTAAGGTTCATTTTGTCTATCTGCCCCCCAGCCCGTGGAGGGCCGGGGGTCAGCGGGTATAGCCGGGGGGATCACTGGCGGGAAAGGAGTCGATCGACGCCTCCTCCACATCTGCGTCGCTGCCGGCGCCCTGTTCAGGAGCCCGAGGGACCTCCTCGCTTTTGACAGGGCCGCCGTCGAGTATCCGTATTTCCGTCATTACCTCGGTAGCCTGCTTGCCGAGGGCGTCGTGGATGCGCCTGAAGACCGGCATGACCTGGTCCCAACTCCCCTCGACGATGATGCCGGATGGTGAGAAGCGGTAGTCGAGCTGCTCAGCCTCGAGTATGGCCTGGCTCTCCCGGCGAAGGTCGCTGAGTTGGGTGGCGGACCCGAAAGGAAGGACATGTAACTCAAACTGCATGCAATCTCCTTGTCTTCTGGATAAACCTGCTTACCGCGAGGTGCAATCGCGGTGTTCTCTGTGATGCGGCTCAACCTGCCTCAGGACCCTCTCGAGAGGTCCCCTGCCTCCCGGGGGCCGCAAGTAGCAGCAGCGGGGCGAGGCGGGTCGAGCTCAACGGTTTTCCGTAGCTACTCGCCCCTCTCCCGATCCCCGAAGGACCTGAGTATGCCCTGATAGTCTGCGAGCTTCTTCTCCACCCGCCCGAAGAGCGAGGCTTCCGGAAACCGCCCGTTTTCATCGCGACTGCCGGCGGCCTCGCCGGTCAGCACCTCGATTCCCTCGGACACACGGCGGACCGGCCAGATATGAAAGGAACCGTTCTCCACGGCGTGAGCCACGTCCCGACGGAGCATGAGGTTTTTGACGTTGCTCTCCGGTATCATCACACCCTGCTCTCCGGTGAGACCGTTAACCGAACAGACGTCATAGAAGCCCTCGACTTTCTCGTTGACCCCGCCGATAGCCTGGATCTCACCGTTCTGGTTGACCGAGCCGGTAACCGCCACGGATTGTCTGATCGGAAGGGAGGCGAGCTCGGACAGAAGGGCGTAGAGCTCCGCCGAGGAGGCGCTGTCACCGTCAACGCCCGTATAGCTCTGTTCAAAGACGAGGCGGGCAGACATCGAAAGGGCGAAGTGGCGGGCAAAGGTGCGTTGCAGGAAACCGGTGAGAACCTGGACGCCCTTGTTGTGGATCGGGCCGCCGAGCTTTGACTCCCGCTCTATGTCGATCACCCCGTCCCTGCCGGCGGCGACGGTGGCGGTAATCCGATTCGGCCGACCGAAGGCGACGTTTCCGAGCATCATCACCGACAGCCCGTTAACCTGACCGGTGCTCTCCCCCCGGGTCTCGATGAGCAAGGTTCCCCGCTCTATGAGCTCGACTATCTTTTCCTTGATCATCGAGGAGCGGTAGATTTTCGCCTCCAGGGCACGACGGACGTGCTCCCCGGAGATCTCTCCGGCGCCCTGCGCCGCGGCCCAGTAGCCCGCCTCCCTGAGAACGTCGGAGAGTTCCCCGAAGCGGGTTGAGATCCTCTCCTTGTCCTCCGCGATCCGGTAGGCGTGTTCGAGCATCGCCGCGACCCCTGTCCTGTCGAGATCCTTGAGCTTCTCCCTGCGTACCGTGGAGGCGAGAAAGTTCACGAATGCTCGCTGGTTCTCATCGCTGGACTCCATGACCACATCGAAGTCCGCCTTTACCTTGAAAAGCTCCTGCACGTCCGGGTCGAGCTGATGGAGGAGGTTGTAGATCAACGGTCGACCGATGAGGATTACCTTTACGTCCAGGGGAATCGGCTGGGGACGCAGGGTCTTTATCGACATGAGGCCGAGCTGCTCCTGTACCTCCTCGATTCTGACCACGTTGCTCTTGAGGGCGCGCTTGAGGCCCTCCCAGCTGTAGGGGCTCTTGAGTATGTCGTCGATCGTGAGTACCAGAAATCCGCCGTTTGCCCTGAGCAGGGCGCCGGGCTTTATCAGGGTAAAATCTGTGCTGAGGGCGCCCATCTGCATCTCTTTCTCGATCCGGCCGATTAGGTTGTTGTAGGTTGGATTGAGCTCGGTGATCACCGGTGCCCCCTCCTGCCTGGAGTTGTCCACAACGACGTTGACCTGGTACTTCTTGAAGAACTGCTGCTTCACGGCGATGATCTGCTGCTTGATCTGAGGCGGCACCTGTTGACCCTGCTGTTCGGGGTCGCTTTTGAGGGTATCTATGTTCTCGAGGACATCGTCCTTTATGTCGTTGAGGTACGCCTCTACCTCCTTGTGGTCCTCATACTTTTCCTTTAGATCCTCCAGGGGGCCTTCGAGACGGGCGAGAACAGCGTTACGATCGAGTTCCTTTACCTTCTCCCGCGCCTCTCGATCGAGCTTCCGGGTCCGCTTCTGGATCTGCTTCATCTCCTCCTGAAGCTCATTGCGACGCTCCTCGATAGCTTTTCGCTCCTCCTCGGGAAGCTTTTGTAGATCCTCGTCCCGCAGCGGCTCTCCATCCTTTACCGGCACCAGGGCAGTACCCATAAAGGTCTGCTGCATGACAAAGCCCTTCTCCTGCGCCTTTTCCCGGACCTCCGCCTGGGCGTTCTGCCCCTTCGTCTGGATCTCCTGGAGCGTCTCCTCCCGCTGGGAGGAGTACTCGTCGCTTTCGAAGAGGCTCGGGATCTCCCGCTCCATGAACTCCTTCAACTCTTTGATGTCCTGACCGAACTCCTTACCCTGCCCCGGGTTGAGGCGGACCGCCCGGGGCTCATAAGGCTCCTGGTGGTTGTGAACAAAGCACCAGTCGTCAGGGGTTGTCCTGTTTCGGGCGAGCTCCTCGACAAATCCCTGAACCGAGGTCTTTTTCCCGATCCCCGGAGGACCTGCGACGTAGATATTGAAGCCATCGCCTTCGACCTGCAGACCAAACTGGAGCGCCTTTATCGCCCGGTCCTGACCGAGGATCTGCCCGTTTGCCTCGGCCTTCTCGGTTCCACCAAAGGGTACGCCCTCGGGATTGACGGTGCGTCGGGTCTGGTCTCCGGTCAACTCATTAATCATGTAACACTCCTTATTTCCAATATAGGTACCCCCGGAGACAGGGTAAACTCGACGTGCCCGCGGCCCCAGCCCCCCGTCGCCAGCCCCCCCGTCGCCAGGCCCAGCCTCCGCCGGGGGAAAGAAGTTGTTCCGGCCCCGGACCCGAAACCGTCGGATGTATGGTAGGATCGAAGGAGCAGTTCAAAATGTGGAGGCTTCCGATGGTTAAGGCAGTAGAACAGCGGCAGGAGCTGATGGACACGCTATTCCCCGAAGGGATACCGCGTCTCTGGGTTCCCCTGCTCACCTTCTACAACGAAGAGGCAGAGGTCGATCCGGTGCACACCCAGGCGCATCACGATTTCTTGAGTCCCCAGGTCAACTCCTTTCTCACTCCCGGTTCTACCGGCGACGGTTGGGAACTCACCGGGACCGAGGTGGAGACCCTCCTCCGGATGGAGCTCGAGGTCGCAAAGCGGCGCCGGCAATCGGTGATGGTCGGCGTCCTGAAAACCGGCAGCGGCGAGGCGGCAGAGCAAGTGGCGAGCCTCGCCGAACGTTACGGCGGCCGGGCAACAAAGCAGGCGAAGGGGATCGACCGCGAGAGCGCCGCCGCCCTCCTGCGCCGCCGCATAACAGGGTTTACCGTCACACCGCCGAAGGGGAGGGAGCTGAAGCAGGAGGAGATCTACGACGAGCTCGCCGAGGTCCTCGATTTCGGCCTGCCCACGGCGCTCTATCAGCTACCGCAGATTACCGAAAACAGCATGGAACCGGAGACCGTCGCCGCCCTCGCCGAGCGTTACCCCGGCTTCTACCTCCTCAAGGACACAAGCGGTGAGGACGCCGTCGCCTCCACCGGACTCGACTACGGGGGCGTCTATCTCGTCCGGGGCGCCGAGGGCGGCTACGCCGACCATCTAAAGAGCGCCGGGGGCGCCTACGACGGCTACCTCCTGAGCAGCGCCAACTGCTTTGCCAAGGAGTTACGGGAGATCATCTGGATGTGCGATAACAATCGCCACGGCGAGGCAAGAGCCCTTGCGAGGCGAGTTTCCGCAGTGGTGGACCACGCCTTCGGTCTGGTTGAGGGACTTGGGTACGCCAACCCCTTTTCCAACGCGAACCGGGCGATTGACCACATCTTCGCCTACGGAAACGAGAGCAAAATTCTCCCGCCACCGATGACTCACAGTGGTCGTCGCCTGCCGGAGGAGGTGATCCTCGCCGTCCGGGATGCTCTCGCCGCGGAGGGGTTCAATACGGAGATCGGGTACGTCAACCCGGCGATCCACGGAACCGACGAGTTCGACTGATCCCTCATCCCTCGGCGCCCTGGCGAAAGAGCATCTTGTAGATCTTGTCCCTCGAACCCTCCCGGATGTTTTCGAACGAGAGGTGGAGGACCTTTCCTCCCTTCGAGGTCCGAACAACCCTCGCGGGGATGTGGAGGGTCGAGTCGCTCTCGGGGTGAAAGGTCAGCTCCAGGGAGTCTTCGGCCTCGAACCGCTCTCCCGGATTGACCATACTCGCCCCGCCGCCTCCGATATCGAGAAATCGGGAGCGCACCGGCCGGTGCTCCTCTCCCGCCTGCCGGGCATAGACAGGTATCTCGATCTCCCGTCGGTAGTAATCTCTGCGCTGCGCGGTTTCGACCTCTTCGGTATGCTGGAGTTCCAGGTCTCTGCCCGAGCGGTTTAGAACCGCCGAGCGAAACTGGAAGACCCCGCTACTGTTCTGATAGACCACCTCTACAGGATTACCAATCACGAACTGCCGCTCGTTCTCATCGAGATGGACCCGGAAAGCGGAGGTTGTCGGCTCGAGCACACGCCCGTGGACCGGGTGCTCCTCATCCTCGAGAACGAGAACCGCCGAGCCCTCCGGAAGCTCCGCGCTCGAGGCGGGGTGGGCCCCTAGGGAGGAGCCGGCAAACCCGAGGCGAACTCGAAGGGCTGCGATCTGCCCCTCCGAGAGCGCCTCATCGTCGAGAGCGAGGGCTGCGGTCTGATTAAAGAGAGCCTGGTTCTGGAGAATGAGATAGCTCCGGGTCGGATCATCGAGGTAATCGGCCAGGAGTTCCACCGCCCCCTGCTCACCCGGCGAGAGTTCGTGGCGCTCAACGAGGGTTTCGTAGCGATCGGCAGCCTGGCGAAGCTTTCGTTTTCGCTGCTGCCGCTTCTGACGAACGAGGTAGACTGTGGGAATGAGCATAAACGCGAGAACCAGGATCAGGACCAGAGCAATCTCCACCGGTGTTGTCTGAAAGCCTTGACTCATCTCGAGAAACATCTTCGCCCCCATTGTCTAGGGTAGTGAAGGGGCAGAAAGATTGTCCACTTTACCTCCTCACCCCCGACAGGCTACCCTCTGTCCAGGCACCACCAGATGAGCGTCCCGAACCAGAGCGACAGCGTCCGCCACTACTACGATCGCAATACTCGTCGGTTTCTCGCCCTCGGAGTGGGGGGCGGGCAGCTCGCGATACGCCGGGGGGTGTGGGCCCCGGGGGTGAGTACCCGGCAGGAGGCGATGCAGTACGTTAATCGCCGGATCCTCGGGGAGATGGAGGAGATCGGCGCCAGGGAGGTTCTCGACCTCGGCTGCGGGGTGGGGGGCAGTATCATCTACCTCTACGGCGAGGGGAAGCGGAGCTTTTTAGGGGTGACCTTGAGCCCCGTCCAGGCGGACCTCGCCGCCCGCGCCTTTGAGCAGGCCGGCGCGAAGCAGGCGCAGGTCACCGTCGGGGACTTCTGCGACCCCTCCTTCTGGGCGGCCCGGGAGGATTTGGTGGACCTTGCCTTTTCCATCGAGGCGACAGTCCACGTCCCGGACCTCACCGAAGTCCTCGCAGGCGCCGCGGAGGCGGTACGTCCCGGGGGAAGGCTCGTCATAGTCGATGACTTCCTCAACGGCGAGGAACCCCGTTCACCCCGGGCAGTCCGGTGGCTCCGGGAGTTTCGGGAGGGGTGGAGAGCGCCGGGCTTGCGCACTCCGGATGAGCTGCGACGGCAGGCGGAACGCGCGGGATTTCGTCTCCTCCGGGACGAGGACCTCACCAGCTGTGTCGAGCTCGACAGACCGAGAGACCTCCTCGCCCGCGCCTTTATCAACGTCTTCCGTTGGTGGCCCGGCCGAGGTGCCTGGTTCTCCAACCTCTACGGCGGCAACGCCCTGCAGCTGCTGTTGAAGGCTCGCATTGTTACCTACCGCTACGTCGTTTTCGAGCGAAGCACTCCGTAGATGTCTCCGGAGGCAGACCCCGGCTCCATTGCCTCCAGGCGGCGCCGCATCTCCTCGAGGCTAACCCAGTCGGAGAGCTCGAGGCGCATCCGTTCCCCGAGGGAGTAGTTGCACTGGTACGCTCCGAGCCTTTCGAGGTGTGTGAGACAGGCGAGGGCGCCCTCCTTTGCTGCGGGGAGAAACTCGAATGAGAGCGCCCTCACCGGCGTTGACAGCCCCGCGAGAACCTCAGCCTCGAAACCCTCGACATCGATTTTGACAAACTCCGGCGAGCCGTAGCGTGCGATCATCTGATCCATCGTGGCGACGGTAACCCGCTCCCGTCGCTCCCAGGCGATACCCTGCTCCGGGTAGTGCTCGTGAATCTGCTCGATCCAGTCGGTCGAGAGGGTGCTCATGGTCGGGGTCTTCGGCGCTACGAAGAGCTCGGCCTCTCCCTCCTCCGCCCCAAGGGCGACAGGGGTGAGAAAGACCGCGCTGTCGCTGCCGTAGAGGCGGTGGAGAGTCAACAGACAGCTGCGTTGCGGCTCAAAGGCGACAACCCTCGCGTCGAGGCTGCGAAAGGCGCGGACACGGTTTCCCACGTGGGCACCGACGTCAAACACGAGGCTCCCGGGAGCAACAAAGGCGCGGTAGAATCGACGAAGCCTCCAGAGACGGAAGGGAATCCCGTAGTAGATGAGAAATGAGGGAAGCAGTCCCCGAAGCTGCGGCAGGTCCCGTCTCTCCCAGGCGAGCTCCCGCTCCCGGCGACGGACGCGGTAGAGCAGCTCGAGGAGAGCGGAGCCGAGGAGCAGCGCCGAGGCGAGCTGCTCGACCCCAGAGCCTCCCCGGAACATGATCGCGTAGATGATGAGGGCTGCCGCCGCGAGGTACGGGAGGAGCGCAGAAAAGCAGGGAAAGCGGTCGGCGTCTTCCCGGCTCGGAAGCAGGAGTAACGCCGATCGACCGACAAAGGTCGCCACCGCCGTAAAAAGGAGAAGCGTCCTCTCCCCGGGCCAGATGAGGAGGGCGACAAGGATCGTTGATACCCGCAGCCCCTGGGAGAGGAGCGCCCCGTACTCGCTGCCGGTGCCGCTCAGGCGGGCGCCCTTCTCAACGATCAGGTTGGCATAGAGCAGCAGGAGCCCTCCGGCGTAGAGTGCCTCCATGCGATTCTGCGCGCCCTCGGGTGCGAGCAAAAGCAGGGGAAGGGCGGCAAGGAGGTAGAGGGAGGCTGTGATCGTCCACATCAGCCTAGCATACTCAGATTGATCCGCTTTCGTTTGATGTCCACGTCGATAACCGTCACCGTAACGTGCTGCTGCACCTTTACAACCTCCCTGGGGTCTGCAACGTAACCATCCTTGAGTTTACTCACATGGACCAGTCCGTCCCGATGGACTCCGATATCGACGAAGGCGCCGAAGTTGGTCACGTTGGTGACGATACCCGGAAGCCTCATGCCGACCTCGAGATCCTCTATTGAACCGACCGACTCATCAAAGGAAAACTGTTCGAAGGGCTCCCTCGGGTCCCGCCCCGGCTGACGCAGTTCCTCGAGAATATCCCGGACCGTCACCTCCCCGACTCCCCCTCCTACGTAGCGCTTCGGCTCCACCGTATCGAGGAGTTCCCGGTTCCCGATGAGAGCCTCAGGGGTTGTTCCCAGGTCCGATGCGATTCTTTCAACCAGGGGATAGCGCTCGGGGTGGACCCCCGAGGCGTCGAGGGGGTTCTCACCGTCGGGGATCCTCAGAAAGCCCGCGGCCTGCTCATAGCTTCGTTCCCCGATCCCCGGCACCTTCAAAAGCTCCTCCCGCCGCCTGAAGGGCCCGTGTCGGCGCCGGTACTCGACAATCGAGCGGGCGCTCTTCTCATTGAGGCCGGAGACGTGGCGCAGGAGGTGGTGGCTCGACCGGTTGAGATCGACGCCGACACGGTTTACGCAGAGGAGCACGCTCTCTTCGAGCCTCCCCTCGAGGAGCTTCTCCGGGATGTCGTGTTGATACTGTCCCACCCCGATCGACTTCGGATCGATCTTTACGAGTTCCGAGAGGGGGTCGAGAAGCCTGCGTCCGATCGAGATCGCTCCCCGGACGGTGACATCCTCTTCAGGAAACTCCTCCCGGGCAACCTCCGAGGCAGAGTAGACCGACGCTCCCGCCTCACTGACCATAATGACCGGCAGCTGCGTTACCCCCTGCAGAAACCGCTGCGCCTCCCGCCCTCCGGTGCCGTTGCCGACAGCGACAGCCTCACACCGGTTGCGCTTCAGGAGCTCCCGCAGGATTCCGGCGGCCTTCTCGACCTCCCGGGGCGGCTCGAGGGGATAGATCGTCGCCTTCTCGGCAAGCTCGCCGAGGGTGTCGAGGGCGACGACCTTGCAACCGGTGCGGAAGCCCGGGTCAACCGCGAGGATCGGCCGCTGTCCAAGGGGTGGGGCGAGGAGGAGGTCCCGGAGGTTGTCGCCAAAGACCGCGGCGGCAGTCTCATCGGCCCTCCCCTTGAGAGCCCTTTTCGCCTCGGTTTCCAGGGAGGGAGCGAGGAGACGTCTGTAACTATCCTGACAGGCGAGGTCGAGCTGTCGCCCTCCGGGGGAGGCGGAGGGAGAAAATCGGCGCCGGATCACCTCGAGGGCGCGTTCCTCCGGCGGAAGGAGGTGAACCGTCAGGGCACCGACTTCCTCACCCCGAAAGAGCGCCAGGATCCGGTGGGAAGGAGCACTCCTGCCCTCCTCGCCCCAGTCGTAGTAGTCGGCAAAACGCCCCTCGGGGTCGGGATCCTTTCCCTTGCGCATCGGTGCCCGCCGGGCGGTCAGGCGGGACGCCTTGGCAAAGAGCGCCCGCAGGGAGCGCCTGACCTCCGGGTCCTCCTGAACCCTCTCGGCGATAAGGTCCCGCACGCCCTGGAGCACCTCCTCCCGGCTCGTCACTCCCTCCTCTACCCCCACATAGGCGTCAGCTTCCTCGAGCCGGAAACCGTCGGGATCCGAGAAGAGTCGCTGTGCCGGTGGATCGAGTCCGCGCTCCCGGGCAACGGTAGCCCGGGTTCGCCGTTTGGGACGATACGGAAGGTAGAGGTCCTCGAGCTCCGCCAGGCTCGGCGCATCCGAGACCTTACGGGTGAGCTCCTCGGTGAGGACGCCCTGTTCCTGAAGTGATGAAAGGACGGTGCGCCGGCGCTCCTCGAGAGCCTTGAGGGCGCGGTGACGGTCCCGTACCGAGAGGATGGTGACCTCGTCCATCGATCCGGTAGCTTCCTTTCGGTACCGGGCGATAAAGGGTACCGTCGCTCCCGCTTCGAGAAGCTCGATAAGGGCGAGCACCCGCTGTTCGGAAAGCCCTGACTCCCGGGCGATTATCTCAGCACTCATAGTAGGTTCGGCTATCTTCGGGTGAGCAAGCCCCTGCGTCAAGGAGCGACTCCCCGAAGAGGAACCGCCCGGTGCTCTTTGGCCGCGCCTATTTGACAGAGACTCCGCAGGACGCCTACAACTATTCAGATATGCGGCACCCCAGGTTAGCCGAGCTCCTCCGTCGCCTCGCCCAGATAAGAATGCCCTGGACCTCGGGACTCACCCTGGCAGCCTTCACCAGACTCTTTCGCCACTCCCTCTCAGAGGGGCAGGTGCGCACCCGATCCTCGGCGATCGCTTTCCAGGCGCTTTTGACCGCCCCCCCTGCCCTCTACTTCCTGTTCACCCTCCTGCCCTACATACCTGTAGCCAACCTGGAACGGGAGTTTATCGAGCTTGCGGGACTGGTCGTGCCGGAGCTCACCCTGGAGGGTGTGGAGCCGCTCATCCGAGCGCTCTTTATCGACCGTAGAGCGGCCCCGGTCATAGGACTGCTCATATCGCTGTTCACCGCCTCTAACGGTGTGGATAACGTCATCGACGCCTTTCACGCTACCGCCCACGAGGTCGAGAGCCGACCATTTCTCCAGCGCAGGATAGTCTCCCTCGCTCTGGTAGTCGCCATAGCCTTGCTGACTACCCTGGCGATCCTCCTGGCGGTCGCCACCCGTCTTGTCTCCCGGGGGATCTACGGCGCTCTCGCCGGCGGACGCTTTGCAGCGATCGCCCTGGAAAGCGGCAGCTGGATCGTGGTGATACTCCTGGTCTACCTGGCGGTTTCGCTCCTCTACTACTACGCCCCGGCGGAGCGCCCGGGGTGGCGGAGCGTCTCGGTCGGAGGCGTCCTGGCAACCATCTTCGTACTCATCGCCTCCTGGGGCTTCTCTTTTTTTCTGCGCCATCTCGCCCAGCTCAACAGGCTCTTCGGCTCCCTCGGGACCCTGATGGCAATCATGATCTGGCTTAAACTCGTCGCCTTCTCAGTACTCCTCGGTTTCGAACTCAACGTCACCGCCAAAGCTGCCCGACAGCCGTAGGCTCTGCCTCAGGAGAGAGCAGCCCGGACCGCCCTCGCCTGCTCCGCGAGGTCCTCCATCTCGGTTACCCAGAACTGTTTGGTGCCCCAGTCGGGATGCTCCCGTTTGAACCACCGGTCCTTCCGTTGACGGGCACGCCAGGCGAGAAAATGAATCATCCGCATGAAGCGTAGCGGCTCTATGAGTCTCAGGGACTCCCGGGGAAAGGGGGTAAACTCCTCGTACCCTTCGAGCAGAACGTTGAGCTCCCGGCGACACTCCTCGGCCCGTCCCGGGAGCAGAAGCCAGAGATCCTGCACCTGAGGGCCGATCATCATGTCGTCGAAGTCGATGATGAGAAGCCCCTCCCCCGGTCGGTCGAGGAGGTTTCCCCGGTGGCAGTCGCCGTGGATACGCTGGGTTTCGACGCCCTCGAAGGCGGGTGAGATCAGCTCCACCATCTCCGCGGCGAGCTCCTCGAAGGCAGCGGCCATCTCCGGGTGGACAAGCCCTCCTGCCAGGAGCTCACGGACAAAAGGAGCGGTCCAGCTCTCCGGATGGCACCAGGGTCGGTGGTCTGCCTTTTGCCTCCGGCCGACAGCGTGGAGGCGCCCTACGGCGCTTCCGAGACGGAACCACGCCTCGTCGCTCTCGGCGTCGAAGGTCCGCCCTCCCCGCTTTGGAAACAGAGCGAAGGGAAAGCTCTCCCGCTCTCCCTCCGCCGAGGTCACCTCAACCTCGCAGAGGCTCTCCCCCTCCCGATCTCCTAAAGGCTCGACGACAGGGATCTCCGCCCCCCTCGCCTCGAGTACAAAGGTGTGCTCCTCGATGATCGCCTCCCAGCTCCACCGGCCGGGACGGTAGAACTTCGCCACGTACTCCTTGCCCGACTCCCCCCGGACGCCGTAGACCCGGTTGATGTAACTGTTGTACGCCATGATCCGGCCGTCTAACGGCACACCGTAGGCGACCTCGATCGCTTCGAGGGCGGCTTCCGGGGTGAGTAGATCGAAGGTAGTGAGGGCGTCGCTCATCTTCCCAGTATGGGCCGCACCGGCGCACCGGGGAAAGGGGGCCCGCGCCCGGGGACATCGGCCGGCGCCTGGGGCAAAACCGGCGCCTGGGACAAAACAGGCGCCCGGGGACATCGGCCGGCGCCTGGGGCCCCGGCGCGCCCGGGGCAAAAACCTGCGCCCGGGGCAAAAACCTGCGCCCGGTGCCCCGGCGCGCCCCGGCCGAGGCTACTTCCTGCGGCGAAAAACGTGGGTGGCGC
>JBKHDM010000048.1:0-22055 GCA_046541355.1 Spirochaetaceae bacterium | reverse complement strand
GCACGCGGCCCCCGGCGGCCCACTGCGGGCCCGGGCGGGGCAAAGTCACGGGTAGATAATCGTCAGGTTCGGGTTGTCCGCGGCGATCTGGTCGAGGATGGTGGTGTCGACGCTAATGCTTCCTGAGAAATCAACAAAGGTAAGGTTCGGCAGCTGACCGACCTCGGAAATGCCGCTTGCCAGGAGTTGGTTATTAAAGAGTTGGAGAGAATCGAGCCGCGCAAGGTTCGAAATCCCTTCTATGGTGGTGAGGCCGGGCAAGTCGCCGGCGCGCAGAAAGTTGAGTTCCCTAAGACTGAACAGGTCCGCCATGTCGTCGTCGGTGAGAGCGGTTCCGCTTACATCGAGGGTGTTGAGGGTTGAGCCGCTGCCGATGCGGAGAGGAGCGACGGTAAAAAGACCGACGCTGTTCTCAACGGAAAACTCCCGTAATCCTGAGGGTACGCCGTTGAGATCGGTGAATCCCGGGTCCCCGTCCTCCGCGATAAGTATCTCGAGCTCCGGTAGGGAAGGTAAGGCAGTGAGATCGGTGTACTGCCAGCCGCGAATCTCGAGTCTCCGCAGGTTGGATAGCTGCGAGAGGTCGGCGTACGCGTCCTCCGGAAGCGGGTTTTGGGAGATCCCCAGGGTCCGAATCGTGTCGTTGGAGGTCAGCCAGTTCAGGTCCTCCATAGGAGTGGTGCCGGCCAGATCGAACGCCTGTAGCGCCGAAAGCAGATTGAGAACCGGCGTCAACGCCCCGAGGGTGTCACCTTCGATCAGGGTAGCTCCAAATCCGATGAAAAAGTCGGGACCGTAATCCCGGATTATCGGAACGAGACTCGCCGCGTCGGTTATATCGTTGAATCCCAGATCGAGACCGGTGAGCTGGCTGATAAAGGGGATGAGGTCGAGATTAGTGTCGTCATACCCGTTGGCCATCAGGTTGAGCTCCCGCAATTCCGGCAAATCCCGAAGAACCGTGAGGTCCGTGCCCAGAGCGACAATGTCGGCGTTGTTCAGCTCGAGATACCGGATCTGGGAAAAGAACTCGATCCCCTCAAGGGTGTCCACGGGTTCCTCGAAGACAGATACAAACCCTACGTCAAACTTGGTCGTAGCCCCGGTGTCGAGGATCGCCTGCCGGAGGTTCGGGTTCACGACCTGATCAATTACCTCCTCGATCGGTGCGTCGAGGGCGGGGTCGAGGGGGTTGTAGTACTCCGGGTTGTAGAAGTTGCAGGCCGAGAGAAACAGAGCTGCCGCCCCGGCTGTCAGGAGGAGCCGAAGAGGGTGGCAGGATCGGAGTGTTCTACCGCGGGCCGACATCGTTATCTCCTCCCAGGGGAATTATGGTAACACCGGAGGTCGGGAGGACGGTGTAGCGCTCCCGCTGCTCCCGGCCGGCGGTTTCATGGATGAGCTCGAACTCCTGCCCCGCCTCGACCTCGATGTACTGCGGCGTCCTCAGGACTCCGTTGACCCCGGTCGCGGTGAAGCTCTCGTTCTCTCCAAGGATGATTACCCCCGCCCCCTCGTCGCCCTCGGCGGGGCGCTCGAGGTAGTCGAGGCCGGCTGCGGTTGTCCGGGCGATCAGCGGCTCCCTCCGGTAACGCCGCCAGACTCGGCGAGGCCGGGTGAGGGAGACGATCCTTCCGATTACAGCAGTACTCACCAGAGCGGTACCGCCGGCGGCGCCGATAACCGCGAAGGTCTGGATCGTGTTGTAGCGCTGCTCGTCGTCGGTGATCTCGCTTCGGAGCGAGCGGATCTCGTCAAAATCCGTGGACGCCTCGTAGCGAGAAATGTTCTCCTCGATCCTGGAGTCGAGATCCGGGAGGTCGCCGAAGAACTGAACGTAGGCGGCGTATCCCAAACCGCCGAGGCCGACGGTGCCGGCCACCCAGTGCCAGAACGGGGTTCTCCGCCTGAGGGCGGACTCATACTCTCCGAGGTAACGGGTAGCAAGAAGCCGCTCCCGGGGCTTTCGCAGATACAAGGGCGCCTGGAACTCCTGGGCCGAAACAACGACCCAGAGTCTGTTATAGTCTGCGACGAGCTCATACTGCTCCCGCTCGGTCACGGCGGAACGCTCGATGGAGACGAGCGCCTGGAGGACACCCTGATTCCGCTCGATATCCCGCTCTATCCGATCGAGGCGGTACTCCAGGGGGTAGAGGTCGGTCTCGTAGCCCTCCTGGGAGGCGTGTATCTCAAACCACGGAGCCATGAGAGCAGCGACACGATCCTCCTGGGCGTCCCGGGGCAGCCGGGCGAGGGAGGGCAGGTCGAGTTGGGAGAGACGCTGCATCTCCTCGGCAAGAAAAAGACGCTCCTCGTAAAAGCGCAGGTCCCGGCTGCTTCCGGGTAGCGCTCCGGGGAGCCGCTCGTAGAGGGCGGCGAGGGCGTCGATCCGGCTACTCATGCCCGCGAGATCCGCCCCGGAGACCGCCTCAAGCATGAACTCCTCTCTCAGAGTTGCCTCCGCGAGAAGCTCATCCTCGGTAACCTCAGGAAAACCGAAGGTGAGGGAGACGCGCCCCCCCTCTTCGATCTCCACGACGTCACGAAAGATCGTGACCTCCTGCCCTCCCCGAAGCTGGCGAACCTCCACGGTCCGCTCGCCGATAAGCACCTGTTCCACCGACGCGAGATTGGCGCCGACGAGACTGTCGTCGATGTAGAGGTTGAACTCCCCCTCTCCCTCCGGCGACAGGGCGAGGGAGCCGAATCCGACACGGACACCGCTGAACCCGGATACCGCCTCGGCGACCAGGCGGTCGGAGGCTTCGAACACCTCGAGGATCGACGCCGCTTCTGCTATGGTCTCGAGGGTTACATCATCCTCCGCCCGGTCGTAGACCCGCAGAAGAAAACTGATCCCACCACCCGCGGGGCTCTCAGAGATTGAGCCGTAGATGATGTTGTCTACCTCTTCCTGGGCCGCCAACTCGGCAAGGGCGTCTGGTCCGAGCTCGAGCAGATCAGCGGAGGTCAGCTCCTCGGCCTCGACGAGCTGGTAGCCGTCGAGGAGTCGCAAGGTAAGAGCTATGGTGTCGGTTGTGGTGGCGGCCACGACGGAGTTCTGCTCCCGGTCGGTCTGGTTTACAAAGGGCAGCAACAACACCCGCGGCTCATCTACCTCGATCTGGGCGGCGATCCGCGGCTCAACCGCAAGAAGCATCAGCGTGAGCGCCAATCCCCATTGCCTGCCTCGCCTCATGAGAATCAGTCTAAGCCACGGCGTTGCCGGGGTCAAATAAAGTGAGGTTTTCAGAAAACCCTTGGGGAAAAAAGAGGGCGCCCTCAAGAGGGCGCCGTGGAAGGGGTAGTTAATCCTCGACGATGAGCAGCGACTTGCTGTCGAGATGGACGTGAAGGTCCTCTCTCGGATACTCCTGGTAATCCTTGATCAGCCGCAGCTTGACGAACTTCTCCGCAGGCTCGAGGGTGATGAGAACGTCCAGGTACTTTTCGTAGGGTGAGAGGATCAACGGTACACCGTGCTCGTCTGTTTCGGGTCGCTCCCGGTGGGTCGAAGCGCTGAACCAGACCGCCACGCCCGTCTCCTCGGCGAAGCGGCTGAGTTTTTCGAAGGTTTCGACCTCCCCCAACTCGAAGTCGTAGCCGTCAAAGACAATGAGGTCCGCGGCGAAGTGGCCGTCGCTGATCATAGCCTTGAGGCTGGTGATCACCTGATCCGCAGTTGCCCCTTCCTGAGAAAAGTTCATGATGACCCGGTTCTTGATCAGCTCGTCGTGTATCTCCATCGCGTCCTCGAGTTTCCGCCGGTTGGCGATCTCCCGGAAGATATCCTCGTACCAGCTGATGATATGGTCGGTCCGCGAGGAAAAGGAGACATGAATCACGTGCCTGCCCTGAAAGAGCTTGTCTGTGGCGATATGGACGAGACAGGCGGTCTTTCCGACTCCCTTTCGCGACGCGAGAACCCCGATTTTCCCCGCCTTGAGCTCCCCGTGCATCGACTTTTCCAGGAGCCGCAGGGGACTTCGCTTGATGAGCTCAGCTTTCACCATCTCTTAGTTTCCTTCCTTTTTCGCCTTTAGATACTTTTCCCGAAGCTCCTCCTGGATACTCTGGGGCACCTTGCCGTACTTGAGAAACTCCATGGAAAACTCCGCCTTACCCTGGGTAAGAGAGCGTAAGACCGTGGAGTACCCGAACATCTCGCTCAGGGGTACCTCCGCCTCGACCACGGAGAAGTTACCGTCCTCCGAAGAGGCGACAATTATACCACGTCGCTGGTTTATGCTGGCAAAGATGTTCCCCTGGAACTCCGTGGGTCCCTCGACGGAGACCTTCATGATCGGCTCGAGGGCCATCGGTTTTGCCCGGTCATAGGCTTGGCGAAAAGCGCCGATACCCGCGGTCTGGAACGCCTGCTCCGAGGAGTCTACCGGGTGGGTAGAACCATCGTTGATGGTCGCCTTGACCCCGACGATCGGAAAGCCGATGAGCGTACCCTTCTCCATGGCGGTCTTGAAACCCTTGTCCACCGCGGGGATGTACTCGTTCGGAATGACGCCACCCTTGATCTTGTTCTCGAACTGGTAGGTCTCCCCGTCCTCGTTCTCCTCGAGGGGCTCGATAAAGCCTGCCACCCGACCGTACTGCCCGGAACCACCGGTCTGCTTCTTATGGGTGTAGTCAAACTCCGCGTGCTGGGAGATTGTCTCCCGGTACGCGACCTGGGGCATGCCGGTCTCGACCTCCGCCTTGTACTCCCGTCGCATCCGCTCGATGTAAACGTCGAGGTGGAGCTCCCCCATACCGGCGATAATCGTCTCGTTGGACTCGGGATCGACGTAGGTCCGGAAGGTCGGGTCCTCCTTGGTGAACCGGTTGAGAGCCTTGCTCATCCGGTCCGAGGAGCTCTTGTCCTTCGGCTTGATGGAGAGCTCGATGACCGCGTTAGGCACGTACATGCTGGTCATGCTGATGTTGACCGCGCTGTCACAGAAGGTGTCGCCTGAGGCACAGTCGATGCCGAATATCGCAACGATATCTCCCGGGCCAGCCTCGCTGATGTCATCCATATGGTTGGCGTGCATCCTGATGAGACGGCCGACCTTGAATCGCTTCTTGCTGCGTACGTTGAGCAACTCCTGGCCCTTCTTGAGATCCCCCTGGTAGATCCGGACATAGGTAAGCTGACCGTACTGGGTATCCTCGAGCTTGAAGGCGAGAGCGACCGTCGGTTTGTCGGGGTCCGAGAACAGCTCCACCTCTTCCTCGTTCTTCTCGATGTCCACACCCTTGTTTGTGATATCCAGGGGACTGGGAAGGTAGTGCATAACAGCGTCGAGGAGCGTCTGGACACCCTTGTTTTTGTAGGCGCTTCCCACAAACACCGGGCACAGCTCGTTGGCGATGGTCGCCTTACGGATCGCATCCATCACCATCTCTTCGGTCTCGCTGCCCTCGAGAATCGCCTCCATGAGCTCCTCGGAGTGCATTGAAGCGGCGTCGAGAAGCGCCTCCCGCCGGGACGCGGCCTCCTCTTTGAGGTCATCGGGTATCTCCGCCTCCCGGAGCTGGTTGCCGAGGTCACCCTCAAAGTAGATCGCCTTCATCTTGACCAGGTCTACCACGCCGACGTGCTTGTCCTCGAGGCCGATCGGCAGCTGTGCCATGACGGCGTTGAGCCCGAGTTTCTCCTCGAGCTGATCCCGGACCCGGTACGGATTGGCCCCTGTCCGGTCACACTTGTTTACGAAGGCGAGCCGTGGGACCTGATACCGTTTGAGCTGCCGGTCCACGGTGATCGACTGGGACTGAACGCCTGCTACCGCGCAAAGCACGAGAATCGCGCCGTCGAGCACCCGGAGGGCGCGCTCGACCTCGATGGTAAAGTCGACGTGGCCGGGGGTGTCGATGATATTGATCGGATGGCCCTTCCACTCTACGTTGGTGGAGGCAGAGGCGATCGTGATACCTCGCTCTCGCTCGAGTTCCATCGAGTCCATTGTTGCGCCGACACCGTCTTTTCCGCGAACCTCGTGGATCGCGTGGATTTTGTCGGCGTAGAAAAGGATGCGCTCGGTAAGGGTTGTCTTTCCACTGTCGATGTGGGCGCTTATACCGATATTGCGCAGTTTTGGAATGTCAAAACCCATAGAAACTATAACCTCTTGCTTTGTTTTAAGTACTGATGTTCGGGTATCGGACGTAGTGGTCTTGGTGGGCAACTATACGAATTCATGAGTAAACAATCAACACCCCGCATCGTGTTAAATCTATGTTATAAAAATACATATGCCTCGCATGCACCTCGGTTGCGCCGGCTACTCCTACGACGACTGGCACGGGCGCTTCTACCCGAAGGAACTCCCCCCGGCAGAGCGCCTCGCCTACTACGCCGAGCGCTTCTCCTTTGTCGAGCTCAACTTCTCCTACTACGCCATGCCGAAGGCGGAGCACCTCGCCCGGATGGCGGAACACGTTCCTGAGGGGTTCCTCTTTTCCATCAAAGCGCACGCATCCCTCACCCACAAACCTGACGGGGAGTGGCTCCGTCGGGCCGAGGAGTTCCGGGAGGCGGTCTGCGCCCTCGGCTCTCAGCTCGCCGGGGTGCTCCTCCAGTTTCCCTACAGCTTCCACTATACCAGGGAGAATCGGCGCTACCTCGCGCAGCTCGTCGATGGGCTGAGGGGCGGGGGCGGAGATAGCCGGAGCTCAGGCGGCGACGCCGGGGGAGGCGGTGCCACCCCGGGGGCAGCGGAAATGGCGCCGGCCCTCTTCGTGGAGTTTCGAAACGTCGAGTGGGAGCGGGACTCGGTGATCGCGGGGATGCGGAAGCGGGGTCTCCACCGCGTCCTGGTGGACACCCCGGACCTGCCGGGTCTGCCGACATCCTTCGGGGGTGGTGAGGCGCTGCCTACCGACCGGCTCTACCTCCGGCTCCACGGCCGGAACCGGGAAAACTGGTGGAAGGGTACAAACGTGAGCAGATACGACTACAACTACGGAAGCGAGGAACTCTCCCAGCTGGCGGGCAGGATCAAAAAGATGGAGGCGGCGGAACTCTTTGTGGTGTTCAACAACCACGCAAACGCCCAGGCCCCCTTGAACGCCCTGAGGCTACTCGAACTCGTTAAAGTAGAGTGAAAAGACCAGGGTCACGACCCTGTTGGAGACAGGCTCCTCCCTCCCCTCGTTGATCGCCGCTTCCGCCTCTTCGATAGTCATCTGCGGATTCTCCAGCTTGAGCTCCACAATTTCCTCGACTACCGACTCCTCCGGGATCCGCAAACTCCCGAAGAAGCCGCGGTTCTCAAACACCAGGAGCGCCCGTCTCGCCCGCTGAAAGTCCCTCTCCAGTAAGGTGTACTCCTCCAGAAGCCCCTCGTAGGCGACGCGCAGCTCGTTGATCTCCTGTTCAAGGAGGCGGACAGACTGATTCGCGTCGGTGCGAAACTCCAGGAAGGTATCGATGAGGTTTTCCACCTCATCCGTGAGGGTTATCCCCTCCCCTTCTACCTCCCCGATCTGTCGGCTCAGCTCGTCAAGCCGGGTAAAGACAAACCGCGGATTGGTGCTCTGGATGTAGGCGGCGGGATTGCGCGCCGCCCGGGCGAGGCGCTCGACAAACTGCTCCTCGTTGAAGTACTGCCCCTGCATGCGGACAAAGAGTCCATCCACCAGCATCCGGAAATCGTACTCGAGAAAGTCACCGTAGATGAACCGCATCCCCGAGGGCATGAGGGCGCCAAAGTCTATCCCGTCGAAGCTGTAGCGCCGGGGGATCACGACGATGTCCGCCTGGTTTCGGGAAAAAATCACCCGGAGGTCGGCCAGGTCGAGGTACTCCATGGTAAAGAACGTCTCCCGGATTGCCTCGAGGGTGTCGATGTTCTCCTCGGTAAAGGTGCCGGTAGCGGTGCCGACGGTAAGGGAGTTGCCGCCGTCATCACGAACCTCGTAAAGCGTAGTCCCGTCCTCCAGGCGCTGACTCTCAACGGTGTAACCGCTCTCGTCGAGCTCAACCGCTGCGGCCAAAGCGATACCTATGAGCAACAGTGGAAGTATGAGTGTCGCTTTCTTCATCCTGATCTCCTACCTACTGCACCTGAATGAGCACTTTATCGAAGGGTTGAAGCTCCTCACCCTCGGCGACCTCGATGACCGACGCCCTGATATCCTCCTCGGTAATGGAGAACTCGATCGTGCCGATATACTCGTCGTCCTCCCGGAAGACAAATCCCCTCGAGCCGTCGGCAACATCCCTGATCCGGTCGATATACACGACCACGTCCGAGGTCTCTCTCGGATCGAGGATATAACCGTTCTCCCGGTTCTGCCGGGTGAGGGAGTCGAGAGCAAAGAGGAACTCATCGATGTTCGCCTCGAGCCCGGAAATCGTCTCCTCCCGGGCGTCGATAATCGCATCCCGACTGATTACGCTTCGGGCGAGGGACCGCCAGATCTCCTCGTACCGGTCTACTATCTCGAGGTTGCGGAACTCGAGCTGGTCGAGAGCGAGAGGTACGGCGTTGACGAAGGGAACCTCCTGGAGCCGGTTGATTATCCGGGCGAACTCGTCGACATTCTGAGCGAGGTCCGCGTACTCACTGCGACTGATAGCGCCCTCATCCCCGAGGAGGCTCCGGTACGGATCGATCCCGCCCTTGCTCATCACCTCCGGGGAAAACTCGCGATTCAGGAGTGTCGCCGTCGCCTCTCCTTCGAGGGTCGGGTTAAAGCGGAGAACCAGCTCCCTGATCTGCTCGTTGTGCTGCTCCCTGAGGCGGGCGATCTCGTTTGCGTGGCGCTGTCGGATAGTGCGTTCAAACTCAGCCTGGTACTGCTCGAGCTCGGCGATTCGCGCCTCGTAGTTGTTGGTGAGCCCGGCGATCTCCTCCTCATACTCCTGGCGCAGCTCCTCAACCTCGAGCTCGAAAACCCGCTGCTGGTTGTTGAGGATCTCCTCCTGTTCCCGCGCCTGCTCGAGCTGCCGGGAGTCGTACTGGGCTATCTCATCCTCGAGGCTCGAGATCTCCTCTCTGATCTCCTCGATCCGGGAGGCGTACTCCTCCCGAATACCCTCGATCTCCGCCTCCGCCTCCGCCTCGATACCGGCGATGCGGGAGTTACGCTGACCTGGAGAGATATCCTGGTTCTCAACGATGTTTATTTGCCGCTCGGCGTCGGCCCGGGCAGACTGAATCCCGTCGTCCCGCTCGGCGATTGTGTTCTGCAGCCGCCGCTGGGCGTTGTCGAGCTGGTTCTGAAGTCGTCCGGCGCCGTCGAGGATCTCCCGGAGATTTACGTCTTCGAACTCCTCGATGCTTATCCGGATGTCCTGGCTGCTCTGCTGGATATACCAGGTCACCCCGACCATCGCGGCGACAAAGACAAGCACTATCCCCGAGACTACAAGAGGAACAAAGGCAGACCGGTTCTTCCGTGTCTTGGAGAACTCCTCTTCGAGGTTGTACTGAGCCTGCTTCTCCCGAAACTCGTCCATCACCTGGCGGAGAAAGAGCATCTTGCTCTGCTCCACCAGCTGCTTTACCTCGGGATCCTTGTCCGGACCGTTTACTTCTCTTTCATCGTCCATACGCCGTTCCAGTTTGCCGGTGCTTCGCGACCTTTGATGCGCCCGAGGAAGGTGTTGGAGATCCCGAGGGTACAGCGTTGAAACGCCTTCTCCGCCGACCTCCAATCGCCGTCGTAATACAGATGCAGCCCCTCGTCGAAGGCTTTAAAGTCTTTCTCGAGTTGATCGTCCACCGTCTCCCGTATGACCGGCCAGTAAATCGACTTTCCCTCGGTCTTGCCTTTGACCTGGACCCGGTCGAGCTCCACGAACCAGTACTTGTCGCTCTCCTGCTCGGTCTCTTCCTTTACGTAGCGACTCGTGATTACCGGCACTTTGTAAAACCGGGTGAGACCCTCGAGGCGGGAGGAGGAGTTGACGTTGTCGCCGATAACGGTGTTGACCATCCGCTCATAGCTACCGATGTTTCCGTAGAATACCTCGCCCCCGTCGATACCGACGCCAACTTCGAGGAGGACCGCCCGGTAGACGTTTTCCTCCGCCTCGGTGAGGCTGCCTCTCTTACGGAGGATCTCCTCCTTGCGCTTGTGCATCTCCTCCCGCAGGGAGGCGGCGACCTCCTGAATCCGGTAGGACGCCTCAACCGCGGCAAAGGACTTGTTCCGTCGGTCCTCCTCCATCACCCCAAAGACCGCCAGGAGAGCGTCGCCGATGATCGATCCGATATCGCCGTTGTGCTCGTGGATGTAGCGGATCGCACGGTCGTAGTGGAGGTTGAGAAGCTTGATTATATCGGTGCCGAGGGTCTCGGTCATAAAGGTAAAGCTCTTTATGTCGGTAAAGAGAATGGTGAGGACCCGCCGCTCCCCCTCGAGGCGTATCTCCCGCTCCCGGTACGCCTTTGCGGCGACATCCCGGGCAACGAACTTTTTAAAGATCGTCATCAGGTTGTCGATGGTGCTCGCCAGAGAGTTGAAGGCGACGCCGAGGTAGGAGATCTCGTCATTCGGCGCACCCCGCAGGGAGAGGAGATCGAGTTTCTGACCCTCCTGCATCGCCATGATCTGGTTGGTGATGGCGCTGACGAAACGGAGAATGTGGCTGATAAGCAGGATACCGACGGCGGCGGATACAACGGTGAGGCCGAGGATAATCAGGGAGACGTTTCGAAAAATCCGCTCGGAGTCCGCGTAGAACTCGTTGAGCTCCTCCGACCGGAGGAGGAAAACCTCCCAGGCGTTGTTGTACTTGTAGACACCGAAGTACTGGTTCCCCTGGAACTCGAAGTTGATCGCCTCCTCTTCGATCCCCTCCTCCAGGTTGCTGTTCATCCTCGAGAGCGCCTCGCTGTCGCCGAACCGATCGGGAACCTCCCCGTCATGGGCGGCAAAGAAAAACTCCCCCTCTCTGGTAATACCCGCCGACAGCGCCCGGGAACCTTGATGGTTGCGCTCGGAGGAGCGAACCAGGTTTCTTGTCGCCGCCTCGAGGTCCTCGTTGAAACTGTAGATCTCATGCTGGTTGTTGGCAAAGACCGTCAGATCCTTAAGGTCCTTTACCAACAGCTGGTTGAGCAGTCGGATCTGCTCGCCCCGGTTCAGCATGAGATTTATATAGTTTGATACGAAGTTGGAGACGAGGAGAAAGATGAAGAAGATCACCACAATCTTCAGCATCAGGGGTACAACCCTGGTGCCGGCGATTTTCTTGCCCAGAACCTTTTCTAGTACGTCTGCCATTTGACCTAAACTATAGTCGAGGGCTCAGGAGAAGGCAAACCTTTCAGCAGTTATTACGCAAAAGACGCGCCCCCCTCGACCCGGCCCCGGGGAGGCGGACCACCTGATTTGCATCGACGCTCCAACGCCCTCCCCCTCTCCCGGGGCGCCCCCGGAAAGGGCCTCAGACTGCGCGGACATCTATCACCTCGATGATGTGCTTTTCGAGCGCTTTGAGAGCGTGATCCCGGGAGATGTCCGCGACCTTAAGGATGCAGACGGCGTTACTCTTGTCCTGACCGGGCCAGGTTCCGATGGAAATGATATTGCCCCCGGCGTGGGCGATGTCGGCGCCGAGGTGGCCGAGCTCCCCCTGCCCCTCGGGGATTCGGATCGTAATGCGCAGCCCCTTCTCCCGGGTACCAAAAAGGTCGATAAAGAGGCGAAAGACGTCGCTCTCGGTAATGATACCAACGAGCTTCTTTCCCTCGAGCACCGGGAGCCCGCCGATGTTGTTGTCACTCATCTTTCGGGCGGCGTCCTCGACGAGATCCTCCGGGCCAACGGTAACCGGATTTTTGGTCATGATGTCTGCGATCTGCACCTTCGAGAGAAGGTTACTCATCTCGTAGACGTTGAGGGTTGAGGCGGGGGAGGGAGAGGCGTAGAGAAGGTCCTTCTCGGAGACGATTCCGACGAGCTCCTTCTGATGACTGAGCACCGGCAGGCGGTGGACCTTCTCCCTGCGCAACAGCGCCTGGGCGTCGCTCAGAGGGGTGTCGGTGTACACCGTAAAGGGGTTGGCAGTCATGATGGTTTTGACAAGCATACTCCGTCTCCTTCTCGTTTCAGTATGAATCCTGCTGTAAGCTTTGGCAATCTAAATGCCGAGATACGCCTTGCGCACTTCCTCGTTGTCCATGAGCCGGTCGGTAGTATCGGTCATGGTAACCCGACCGGTCTCCATGACGTAGCCTCGGTGGGCGAGCTGGAGGGCGAGGTTGGCGTTCTGCTCGACGAGAAAGACGGTGGTGCCGCTTTCCTTGTTGATCGTCGAAATAACGCCGAAGATCTGCCGGACGATGAGGGGAGCGAGCCCGAGGGAGGGCTCATCGAGAAGAAGGAGCTTCGGCCGCGCCATGAGCGCCCGGGAGATGGCAAGCATCTGCTGCTCGCCTCCGGAGAGCGTGCCCCCGGCCTGGTTGCGCCGCCGGCCGAGGATCGGAAAGAGCTCGAAGACGTAATCGAGGTCCCGTTTGATTCCATCGCTGTCCCGGCGCAGGAGCGCACCGAGGTCGAGGTTCTCCCGGACCGTGAGATGAGGAAAGATCCTCCGTCCCTCGGGAACCTGGGAGATACCGAGGGAGACGATCTGGTCCGGGTCCATACCGTGGATCGGCTTGCCCTGAAAGAGAATCTCTCCCTCCTTTGGTTGGACGATCCCGGAGATGGACATGAGGGTCGTCGACTTACCCGCACCGTTGGCACCGATAAGGGTGATGATCTCCCCCTCGTCCACCCGTATGTCGACGTCCTTGAGGGCCTGGATGTTACCGTAGTAGGTGTTGAGACCTTTCAGTTCAAGCACTGACTTCCTCTCCCAGGTATGCCTTGATTACTTCGGGGTTGTTCTTGATCTGAGACGGCGTGCCGGTGGCGATGAGTTTTCCGTAATCCATGACGTAGATTCGCTCGGAGAGACTCATGACAAGACTCATGTCGTGCTCTATGAGAAAAATCGTCAGATCCTCCGTATCCCGGAGCCGCAGAATCAGCTCCTCGAGCCGCCTGGTCTCCTGGGGGTTCATCCCCGCCGCAGGCTCGTCGAGGAGGAGCAGAAACGGCTCGGTGGCAAGGGCCCGGGCGATCTCCAGACGACGCTGGGCACCGTAGGGAAGGTTTCTCGCCAGATCGTTGACGTGGCGTTCGATACCGATCTTTTTGAGGATCTCATAGCTGTCGTGAAGCAGCTTCTCTTCCTCGATTCGCGTCGCTTTATTGCGAAGGATCGCACCGAGGACGCCGGCACTGAGCCTGCAGTGGCGTCCGATCATAACGTTCTCGAGGACCGTCATGTTCTGAAAGAGCCGGATGTTCTGAAAGGTCCGGGCAAGCCCTTTGGCGGTGATCTTGCTCGGTTTCAGTCCCTTGATCGACTCCTCTCCATCCGCCGAGGGGGGCGAGATAATCACGTCACCCTGAGTCGGCGTGTATACGCCGGTCACACAGTTGAAGAACGTTGTCTTGCCCGCTCCGTTTGGGCCGATGAGGGCGACGATCTCGTTTCGGCGAACCTCCACGTCCACAGCGTTGACCGCCCGCAAGCCTCCGAAATCCTTTGTCACTCCCTTTGCCTGCAGTACCATTACGCGGATACCTCCGAGTCGATGTTTTTGTCGAAGGTGTAGGCGCGGCGCCGCTTCTGGATCAGCCCACCCGGCCGGAAAACCATCATAATCACCAGTACCGCCCCGAACATCAGCATCCGGTAGTCCGCGAAGGCGCGGAGGTACTCGGGCACCAGGATCAGCACCAGAGCGCCGACTATCACCCCGGGGATGGAGCCCATGCCGCCGAGGACGACGCAGGAAAGCACGATAATGGACTCCCAGACGGTAAAGCTCGCGGGATTAACAAAGGTCGTCCTGCTTGCGAAGATCACCCCGGCGATGCCCGCCCAGGTAGAGCCGAGGGCGAAGGCTGTCACCTTGGTTTTCATCACATCGATACCCATCGCCTCGCTGGCGATGTCATCCTCCCCCATGGCTACCCAGGCGCGCCCGAGGCGGGAGTTTTCGAGACGGTAGACCACGAAGATCGTGAGAATCACCATCGCGAAAATGATGTAATAGGTATAGGTAATCGCCTGGTTCAAACCCATCTCGAGGCCGAACAGAGGCGGCCGCGGTATTCCACCGACCCCCTGGGGCCCGCCGGTAAAGCCGGTTGCGTTGTTGAGGATGATCCGGACGATCTCGGCAAAGCCGAGGGTCACGATGGCGAGGTAGTCGCCCCGGAGCCGGAGAACCGGTAGCGCGAGGAGGATACCGGCGATGGTGCTCAAAGCGGCGCCGATCGGCAGGGCGACCCAGAACCCGATACCGAGATACTGGTTCAGGAGAGCGTAGCTGTAGGCGCCGACGGCGTAGAAGGCGACATAGCCGAGATGGAGCATGCCGCCGAGGCCGATGACGATGTTGAGTCCGAGGGCAAGCATGACGTAGAGGAGGGCGGTGATAATCACGTTGGTCTGGTAGAGGGAGGTAATCAGGGGAAAGAGGATCCCCAGGAGCCCGAGAATGACGACCATCGGGACAAAGATCTTCCTGTCCCGGAGACGGGCGACGATGCGACTCACCATCAGTCCGGGACGCGCCCTGGTGAGAGCACGGGTGGACCCGCCGTCGCCGTCGCCGGTTACCCCGGTGGCCGCGGTTTCCGCGAACTCCGCATTATCCGTGACGGTGACGACCGCCTTCTTTTTGCCCGGCGGGGTCCGTCTCTGGAGAAAGAAGTTCCAGACGATAGCGATGAGAAAGGTGCCGATGCCGATGAGTCCCGTTCTCTCCCACCGCCAGCGGATGACGTTTTCGATCGTGTCCACCCTGATCACCATGATCGGGAAGGTGAGAAAGACAAACCAGATGGCGACAAAGAAGGCGCGCTTTATTTCCTGAAATCCCATAGGTTACACCTTTTGTGTTTCCGACCTGCCAAGGAGGCCCGAGGGTTTGAAAACAAGAATTACGATCAGAATGACGAAAGCAAAGACATCCTCATAGACACTGGAGATGTAGCCGGCGGCGTAGCTCTCCGCCATCCCGAGCACGAGGCTCCCGAGCACCGCCCCGGGAATGCTCCCGATACCGCCGAGGACCGCCGCGACGAACGCTTTGATGCCGGCGACAAAACCTATGTAGAAGTTGATCTGCCCGATGTAGGAGCTGATGAGGATACCCCCGAGGGCCGCGGTAAAACTCCCGATAATAAAGGTGTAGGAGATCACCCGGTTTACGTTGATCCCGACGAGCATCGCCATTGTCCGGTCCTGGGAGGTGGCGCGCATCGACTTACCCATCCTGGTGAACTTGATCAGGACCGTGAGAATGACCATCACCATCCCCGTGGCGATAAAGATGATCAGCTGTGAGCCCCGAAGAACCGAACCAATCGTCCCGGTGAGGTTGACCTCCGGAAACAGGTCGGGAAAGGGCAGAAAATTCGAAGTCTGCGCCAGGAGCACGTAGTTCTGCAAAAAGAGAGACATGCCGATAGCGCTGATCAGAACCGAGAGCCTCGGTGCCCGGCGCAGCGGCTTGTAAGCGATCTTTTCGATCGTAAAGCCGTAGGCGGATGAGTAGATCAGAGCAACCAGACTTGCCAGAGCCAGTATCGCGAGAACGGGCATCCCGACGATGCTCAGTACCGAAGCTACGATGAGCGCGGTAAAGGCACCGATCATGTAGATCTCGCCGTGGGCAAAGTTGATGAGCTGGATGATACCGTAGACCATCGTGTAGCCCAGGGCGAGAAGGGCGTAGATGCTCCCTCTCGTGAGACCGCTGAAAAAAAGCCTAAAAAAATACTCGACATCCATAGGGGTTTCCAGGGGTTACGAAATGCGGGCGGTCTCGCGACCGCCCGCTCGCCGGCCCGAAGGCCTTGCGTTTTACTGTGTGACTTGTTTTAGAAGTCCCTACTGGACCTGAGTGAACTCGCCGTCCTGCACCTGGTACATGGCGAATCCAACGCCCTCGGCGTCGCCCTGGTCGTTAAAGCTGATCTCCCCGAGGGGCGTGGCCACCGGATTGCCCCGCAGCGCTTCCATGATCGCCTCGGGATCCGTGGAGCCGGCCTCTTCGATCGCGTTGGTAATGGCGATCGCCGCGGCGTAGGCGTTCATAAAGAAGGGACCCGGATCCTCGCCGTACTCCTCCCGGTGCGCCTCGGCGGCCATCTGGAACATCTCGTTGGAGGAGGTGTCTGTGGGACCGGAGGCGTAGACACCCTCGGCGTCGGAGCCTGCGACATTGATAAAGGTCTCGTCGTTCACGCCGTCACCGGAGACAAATACCGTGTCGAGCCCCTGGGTTCGCATCTGGCCGACGAGCTTGGAAGCCTCGGGGTGGTACCCGCCAAAGATAACCGCCTCGGCGCCGGACTGGGCAACCCGGTTGATGATCGCCGAGTAGTCCACCGCCCCGGGAGTTACACCCTCGTAGAGAGCGATCTCGACATCCGGGTAGTTCTCCTCGAGGGCGGTACGGGCGAAGTCCGCGAGTCCCTGGCCGTAGTCACCACCGTCATGAAGAATCGCCACACTCTCGAGACCGAGCTCATCGGCGACAAACTCCGCCTGCAGCTGACCCTGGGCGTCATCCGGCGCGATTGTCCGGAAGAAGACCGGGAACTCGCCGTCCTGGGTGAGGCCCGGGTTGGTCGAGGAGGGAGAGATGGTGACGATGTTCTCGCTGGTGTAGGTGCCGAGAGCCGCCCGGGTTGCACCGGAGCAGATATGTCCGATAACCGCTACAACCTCCTCGCCGGCGAGCAGCGCCGCGGTGTTGGTTGCAACCTCCGGTCGGCACTGATCATCCTCGACAACCAGCTCGATCAGCTGACCGTTGATGCCGCCGTTGGCGTTGATCTCCTCGACCACCAGTTCGGCAGCGTGGATAGTGGGAATACCGTACGAGGCGAGGTCACCGCTGTGAGCGCCCGCAACGCCGATTTTGATGGTTTCCGCTTCGCCCTGGCCGCCACCGAAGGCGACTGCCGCGGAGAGCAGGAGAACCACTGTAACGACCAGTAGTCGTGATGTACGCATGATCGTTCCTCCTTAAAGATAGATGTGCACAATAGTGGGCTTAGTATCTTGAATTCCCGGTGGAGATGCAACTGCGTTGCGAGAGAAAATGCACATTTGCTCCGGCCGGCTGCATAATTATTCCCCTGAAAGAAGCACCTCATCGCTCTCGAAGTCCCGATGCCGGAGGGTATGGAACTTCTCCACCAGCTTGTCGACGGTGAGGGAGCGCTTCTCCTCCCCGGAGACATCGAGAATGATCTCCCCCTTGTCCATCATCAGAAGCCGATTGCCGTACTCGATCGCCTGATGCATGTTGTGGGTGATCATCATCGTGGTGAGACCATACTCCTCGATGAACTTCGTGGTCAGCCGAAGCACCATATCCGCGTTCTTCGGGTCCAGGGCGGCGGTGTGCTCGTCAAGAAGGATCAGCTCCGGTTCCGAGAGGACCATCATCAGAAGGGTGAGAGCCTGCCGCTGCCCCCCGGAGAGCAGCCCGACGTTATCCTTCATCCTTCCTTCCAGCCCCATCTCGAGGTCCCGCAGACGCTCCTGAAAGAAACTGCGCATCGGATTGTTGAGACTGATCTTAAGCCCCTTCGATCCCTTGCGGTAGCAGATCATCATGTTGTCTTCCAGGCTCATGTTGCCCGCGGTCCCGAGCATCGGGTCCTGAAAGATGCGGCCGATGTAGCGTGCCCGTTTGTACTCCGGCGAGCGGGTGACATTGACATCGTTTACAAGCACCTTTCCCTGGGTGGGAAAGAAGCTTCCCGATATCAGGTTGAAGAGGGTTGTCTTACCGGCGCCGTTACTCCCGATAATGGTGATGAAATCACCGCGATTGACCGTCAGATCGACATTCTCGATCGCCGTAACCTCGTTGACCGTCCCGGGATGAAAAACCTTGGTAACCTGTTCGAGACGGATCACGCTTTGACCTCCCGGGTAACCTTTCGCGGAATCGGTCTACCCCCTCGCGCCCTAGTCGCCATAAGCGAGGCGATAATGAGGAGCCCGGTGATTAGCTGCAGGTCGTTGGGGGTCAGGTTGATGTAGTAGCCGTAGTAGCGGCCGAGAAACATGATCCCCCGGTAGGCAACCGAGCCGAGGATCACCCGAAAGGTGAGAAGGCCGATCCGGTTGGACTTGAGGAGAAACTCCCCGATCATCACCGAGGCGAGGCCGGCGATGATGATGCCCCGGCCGAGGTTTACATCCGCAAAGCCCTGATACTGGGCGACAAAGGCGCCGCAGAGGGCGACCAGGCCGTTTGAGAGACTGAGGCCGATCATCTTGAGCTGCTCGGGATTGGAGCCCTGGGTGATCACCATCTGCTCGTTGTTACCCATAGCGCCGAGGGTGAGCCCGAGGTCGGTATGAAAAAACAGATCAAGTAGAAACTTGATCCCCAGGGAGAGGAGGAGAAAAAAGACAAGGACCGCCCAGGTGCCGGGTAACAGCTGTTCCAGGGCGCCGGTTGCCCGGGTCAGAATAGTCTCCTGCCGCAACAGCGGCAGATTCGCGCGATTGCCGAGGACTCGGATGTTGACCGACCAGAGCATCGTCATCGTGAGGATTCCCGCAAGGAGATTGGGGACCTTGAGCTTGTTGTGAATGAGGGCGGTCACGACTCCCGCCCCGATACCGCCCACAATCGAGAGGAGAACCCCGATCCAGAGGGGAAGCCCCGCGGTTATTGTGGTCGCCATGACCGCGGCTCCAAGGGGAAAGGAGCCGTCGACGGTCAGGTCGGGAAAGTTGAGGATCCTGAAGGTGATAAACACCCCCAGGACCATTATCGCGTATACCAGTCCTTCGACAAAAATTCCTTCAATCATAGGGATTGAATCAACGCATCTGCCCGCTCTCGATGATCGTAGCGGCTTGGTCGACATATCGCTGCGGAATAGAGAGACCGAGCTCCTCTGCAACATCGAGGTTTAGAACAAGATTAAAGTCCGACGGATCGGTCATATATCGGACCTCCATGGTGTCGGGATCGGCGCCCTCGAGGATTTCGGCAATCATCTCCCCGGTAAAGCGGCCCATCTTGTAGTAGTCGTATCCCCAGGCGGCGAGGACATCGATTTCCTCCGCGGAGGTGGGGTCGGCGCTCATCACCGGTACTCCCGCCGCGTTTGCCACATCCACGAGGCTGGTGAGGGCGGAGACCACGGTGTTGTCATTGCTGACGTAGATGCCGTCGACCCGACCGATCAGGGACTGCGTCGCAGGGCGTACCTCGGAGCTGTTTGTGACCGTCGCCTCGACAAACTCGATCCCCAGCTCCCGGGACGCCTCCCGGGCCATGTTGGCGAGAGTAACGGCGTTAGCCTCGGAGGAGGTGTAAATGTGGCCGATCCGCTCTATGCCCGCCATTTCCACCAGAAACTCGATCTGTTCCCGAACCGGGGTGAGGTCGGACACACCGGTAACATTACCGTTGCCCCCGTCAATGGACTCGACAATCCCCGCGCCCAGGGGATCGGTCACCGCGGAGAAGACCACGGGAACGGAGTCGATGGAGTTTACCAGAGCCTGGGCCGTGGGAGTGGCGATGCCGACGGCGAGGAGGACACCGTCGGCCTGGAACTTGTTGGCGATCGAAGCCGCGGTGGTGATCTCCCCGTTGGCGTTCTGCAGGTCGAACTCGAGGTCCGAGTAGCCGAGATCCCGAAGCTCGTCAATAATCCCCTGCTCGATCGAGTCGAGGGCGGGATGAGCCACGATCTTCGAAATGCCGATGGTAGTGCTCTCAGGCGGCTCCGCCTGTCCCGCCGCCGCCAGAAAGGCCGGGGCGAGAAGAGTGAAAAGCGCAAAGAACAGGACCAGCTGTCGTAAACGCATGGATATACCTCCTTGGTGAATGAACCGAAACAACCTACTACAGAACGGGTAGCTGGTCCAGACTGAGCCTCGGGCACAAAAAAAGCCACCCCGCCGTGGGCGGAGTGGCTCCAGGGAGGGGATGTCGTAGACACCCCTCCGGTTTAACCGTTACAGGTTACATGGAAAATCCGTCGGGGAGAGCGGCGTTTACCGCGTCCGTGTTCTCGCTTACCGCCTGGGCGGCAGCTTCGTCGGCGTCCATCTCGTCCTCAGCGATGTAGACCATCGTCTGACCGATGACGTCGGACTCCATCTCCTCCCAATCTATGTTCGAAAGAAGTTCGAACAGCTCAGGCTGGTCCTCTTCGAGGCCCTCCCGAACGATGGTGTTGATGGTCTCGGAGCTTCCGAATACGTTCTCCGGATCCTCGAGGATCTTGAGATCGAACCGGGCAAACTTGACATGGGGGCGCCATCCGGTAACGACGATCGGCTCTTCGTTGTCGATCGCGTCGTCGAGAGCCGCCACCATGGTAGCGTCGCTACCCTCGACGAGAGTCCAGTCCCCCATCCCGTAGGTGTCGTCGGATATCATCGTTTCGGTCTGCTGCATCATACCGGCACCCGGGTCGATACCGACAATGGTGCTGTCGTAATCCGATGCGTTCTCGGCGAGCTCAGGGATGCTCTCCTCATCCACGTAGGAGGGAACAACGAGACCGAGGGAGGCGCCTCTGTAGTTGGGGCCGAGGTCTACGACCTGGTCGGTAAACTCACCGTCATCGCCGTAGAACATGCCGTGAGTGGCCGGAAGCCATGCGGCGAGGTGAGCATCGGAGTCACCGGTCGCAACGGACTGCCACATGGCAGCGTTAGCTACGGAAGTTACTTCGACATCCCAGCCAAGCTCCTCGAGAATCACCGCCGCGACGTGGGTAATTGCGGTTTCCCGCGCCCACTCAACATAGACGAGCTCTACGTCGCCGCGATCCGCGTCTCCCTCGCCACCCTCGCCCTGGCCGGCGGCAAAAGCGGTTCCCGTGATAAGGGTAAACACAACCATCAGCATTACAATCTTTCGCATCTGTATCCTCCTTGGATCATGCGTTTTCTGCCGTTTCTTTACGGACCGGAAACTCCGGTCCTTTCTATTGCTATCTGGTCTACTATTTGGTCCGGTTCGGGTCGGAGGTTATCGACTGGGTTATCCGGTCGAGGATCATCGCAACGATAACCACCGCGATTCCCGCCTCGAAGCCCGCGCCGGGGCGCAGCCGCTGAATCGCTCTCCACACCTCGCCTCCGAGACCACCGGCACCGATCATCGCGGCGATTACAGCCATCGAGAGGGCGAGCATGATCGTCTGGTTTACACCGGCCATGATCGTCGGCATCGCCATCGGCATCTGCACCTTCATCAGCTTCTGCATTGTTGTCGAACCAAAGGCGTCGGACGCTTCGATCAACTCCTCGTCAATTTGCCGTATCCCGAGGGAGGTGAGCCTGATTGCCGGAGGTATCGAAAAAATGACCGTGGCGAAGATCGCCGACACGGCGCCAAGTCCGAAAAACGGTATCGCCGGGATCAGGTAGACAAAGGCGGGCATCGTCTGCATGAAGTCGAGCACCGGTTTTATGATCTTGAAGAAGGTGTCGTTCAGAGCGCCCCAGATTCCGAGGGGAACGCCGATCGCGATCGCCAGAGCCGTCGCGATGAGAACGAGAGAGATCGTCCCGACCGTCGCCTCCCAGAGACCCATGCTCAGGATAAATAGAAGCCCGAGAAGCGATCCAATCGCGACCTTGCGTCCTGCAAAAAGCCAGGCAACACCGGCGATCAGCACGATGAGAACCGTCGGAGGCAACAGGAGCAAACCGTCGACCATGCCGTCCACACCAATTTTAAGGACCTCGGAGATCGCACGGGTGAGACCGGAGAGAACGGTCGTCAGCCAGTCAAGGGCCGCCTCGATCCAGTCGCCGAGGGGCACGCGGGGCACCCAGGTTTCATTCACTTACTTGCTCCTTTACCGGTTCGGCCGAGCCTTCGCCGGCAGCCGCCTCTTCGGCCGCGCCTTCGCCGGCCGCCGCCTCTTCGGCCGCGCTTTCGCCGGCCGCCGCCTCTTCGGCCGCGCCGTCACCGCCGTTTCCGTTACTGCTCGCCGCGTCGACGTCAATCTGCCGCTCGGCGAGGGAG
>JBKHDM010000047.1:0-22980 GCA_046541355.1 Spirochaetaceae bacterium | reverse complement strand
CGCGGGCGGGTCGTCCTGGGGGCGCGACGGTTCGGTGGCCGCGGGCGGGTCGTCCCCGGGCGGATCGCCCGCCCCGGAGCGACGGTTCCGCGGCCGCGGGCGGCCCCGTCCCCGGGCGGATCGCCCGCCCCGGCGCCCCGGGCCGACTGCACGCCCCGGCGCCCTTCGGGCAGGTTGTTTCCCCCTACCCTGAGGGAGGCTGTTCTCCGTACATTTCCAACCCATGCGCGTTCTCTGGTGGATTAAACGGGACCTGAGGCTGACGGATAATCTCGCCCTTACCGAGGCGTGCGCCGTCGCCGCAAAGGAGGGCGGGGAGGTGGTGCCGCTGTACATCCTCGAACCCTCCCTCATCGACTCGTCGGAGACCGGGGCGCATCACCTCAAGCTCATACTACAAGGGCTGACCGCCCTGCGGGCGCGACTGCGGGAAAAGGAGAGCGATCTGCTGCTCCTGCTGTCAGAGGTGCCCGACGCCTTCGACAAGCTTATGGGCCACGCTCCCTTTGATGCGATACACGTGGAGGAGGAGACCGGAACGCGCCTCACCTACGACCGGGACCGACGACTGCGTCGATGGTGTGCTCACCGGGGAGTTACCCTCCGGGAGTATCCGCGTAACGGTGTGGTCCGGGGGCTCGAGGACCGAGACCGGCGTATCGATGTCTGGCGGGAGCGAATCGAGAGCCCGCCTCTCCCGGAGCCTCCCCGGATCCCCACCTCCGGGGAAACAAAAAAAACCGCCGCGGCCACACCCCTGCCGTCCCTCGGGGAGCTCGGTTTCGAGCCTCCCGGAAACGGTGTGCAGCGCCTTGACGAGGGTGCGGGGGAACGCACCTTGACGAGTTTCCTCGAGCAGCGGGCAAAGGAGTATACCAACGGCATAAGCTCCCCCTCCCGATCCCGCTTTACCGGAAGCAGACTCTCCGTCCACCTCGCCTGGGGCACCCTCTCCCTCCGGCAGGCGATGGCGAGGCTCAGGGAGCGGGAACGGGAGCTTCGCTCGCCGAAAGGGGAGCGGGGATGGCTCAAACCGCTGTCCGCCTTTGCAAGCAGACTCCACTGGCACGACCACTTTATCCAGCGTCTCGAGGACGAGCCGGAGATGGAGGTCCGCCCTCTCAACCGCGCCTATGAGGATATGCCCTATGAGAACGACCCGGACCTCGAGGCTGCCCTCTGGGCGGGTCGCACGGGCTTTCCGATGGTGGACGCTTCGGTGCGATCCCTCAGGGAGACCGGATTTGTAAACTTCCGCATGCGGGCGATGATAGTCTCCTTCGCCACCTACGCCCTTCACCTCGACTGGCGCCGTCTGCTCCATCCAATGGGACGGATCATGGCGGACTACCACCCTGGTATCCACATCGCCCAGCTCCAGATGCAGGCGGGAGTTGTGGGAATCAACACGGTGCGGGTCTACAATCCCACCAAGCAGCTCCTTGACCACGACGGGGAGTGCACCTTTGTACGACGATGTATCCCGGAGTTGGGGGAGTGGAGCAACGAGGAGATAATCACCCACGCCCTCGCCGGTGTGGACAGCCCCTCCCACCGCCGCAGCTCTCCCCAGGGGGAGCTGTTCTCCTCCCAGGAGAGAGCGCGGGGCGGGCGCGAGGGTGGCGAAGGCTATCCGCCGCCGATTGTCGCGTTTCGGGAGCGGGTAAAGAGCATGCAGGGCGAAGTATACCGCCGCAAGGGATCAGCCTTCGGCAGAGCCGAGGCGGCCCGGGTACTGGAGAAGCACGGCTCCCGTCGCCGCGGTCGGTAGCCGGGCCCGGGTGCGTGCCTGCCCCGGGGCGCCCTCAGCCCGCCGCGGCAGTCGACTCCCGCGGCTTCGCGCGCTCCCCTCGGGTGTAGCGGTGGATGAGGTTTACCCCGAGATAGACCAGAGGTGTGTCGAACAGCGCGGTAAGCACCTTGAGAAAGTAGTAGGGGGGCAGCATGCTCCCGAAGACGTAGCCGAGGGTAAAGCGCTCGGTGACCCCCCAGAAGGCGATGAGCATAAAGATCGCTGAGTCGATGAGCTGGCTCACCAGGGTCGACGCGTTGTTGCGCAGCCAGAGGTGGCGCCCGGCGGTCACCCGCTTCCAGAAGCTGAACGCCCAGACATCGTGGTACTGAGAGAGACAGAAGGCGACGATGCTTGCAACGAGAATCCTCGAGGAGCCGCGGAAGATCGAGACATACGCCTCGTTTTGTCCCGCAAACCGGTCAGCCGGGGGTAGTGCGGTTGAAAGGGCCGTAGCAGCAAGCACCAGCAGCAGGGTAAGCAGGGCACCGGTTACAACCGCCCGTGTCGCCTTTGGCCCGTAGACTTCCGCGATGATGTCGGTTACCAGAAAGGTTAGAGGAAAGAGGAATATCCCCACGGAGCCTGTAAACTGATAACCCCCGATAACGAAGAAATCGATGACCTTCGTTCCTATGAGGTTGGACGCCACAACCGCCCCGGAAAAGAGGCTCCCGAGGATTATATAGACGCGAAAATCTCGATCGTTGAGCTCGATTGCTTTCATGGCGGCGATACTACTAGATCCCGTCTTTCCGGTCGAGATGGGCGCTTAGAAGCGCCGGCCTGAGAGATACCGTACCGGCCGGAGGGCGGTTCAACCGGCGCCTCGAGGCGAACAGGGGCCGCCGGGCGTACGCCCTGCCCGCCAACGGGGATGTAGTTATCCGGTCCGGGGCACGAGGAGCCAGACCCCGAGGGCCATCAACGCAACCCCGGAGAGACGCCGGGCGTTGATCGCCATAGCTACCCCACCGGCGCCTCCGACACTGTCTATCAGGAGCCCCGCCAAAAGCTGGGAGAGGATGATCGCCCCGAGCCCTGCGGTAACCCCGACCCCCTGAACGGAAAAGGAGATCCCCACGATGATGAGAATGCCCAGGAATCCCGCAAAGGCGACCCACCCCATAATCCGACCCGGGGCGGCACCCTCCGGGGCGAGGCGCACCGACTCCGGCGGGAGCAGCCCAACCCGGCTTCCGAGAAGGGCAAGGAGTATCATGCCCAGGGCAATCGCCCCGCCGGTCGCATTGACCAGCAGCCCTGTACGGATCGGACCGATCACCGCGCCGGCGCGGCCGTTCATCGTCGTCTGCAGGGCGATGGCGATACCCGTTGAGAGGGCCGCCAGGACCGCAAGAATCACCCGTGTACTCATGCCCGGCAGTCTACCATGTCCCTGGGAGAGCACCAATCCTCATAAACTTCTTGCACCCCAACGGTGATGGTTGTGAGATAATCGTGGGTACTATCCGGTTGGTGACTACCTTCCGGTGGTGTCCAGCCTGGAGGTTGTGTACGTTGGATCGCCTCCTGCCTCCGGCAGGTAGACTGGTAGCCCTGGTTCTCTTTGTGGTCGTGGTTTCGCTTTTTCTGAATCAGAGCTACCTCGCAGGTATTCTGCTTCTCCCGGCGGCGCTGGCTCCCCTGCCGGCAACAGGGAGGTTCGTTTCCCGACAGTTGCGTTGGCGACTACCCCTGGGCCACCGTATCGCCCTCATCCTCTCCTCTGTCACCCTGGTTTCGGGGCTGCTCATTTTCGGCGACGACGGAGCGCCCTACCTCGACCCCCCGGCCCGGGCGCGGATGATGACGATCTACAAGGAGGAGATGCAGCGGTGGCCTGCGCCCTATGAGAGCCGGTTCCTCCAGACGCGCCACGGCCCGGTCCACCTTATCGTCTGCGGACCGGAAACGGGAGAGCCGCTGCTCCTCCTCCACGGCCTCGCCGGTGGGGCGTGGTGGTGGGCGCCAAACGTCGAAGCCCTCCTCCCGGACTACCGGGTCTACGCGGTGGATCTGATCGGCGGCGCGGGAAAGAGCGAGTACTTCGACCCCCAGGAGCTTCTCGGCTCCCGTCTCGACCAGGCTGACCACCTGCGGGAAATCACCGATCTCCTCGGGGAGCCGGAGCTGACCATCATCGCCGCCTGGGAGGGGGCGTACCTCGCCACGAACTACGCCCTCTACGCCCCGGAACGGCTTAAGTCGCTGATTCTCATCCAACCCTACGGTTTCGCTCCCGCCTGGGACCGCTCTTTTCGCCTCGCCGTCTCCTCCCTCTTCCCGTTGCCCCCTGTCCAGAGGGGTACGGCCCGGTGGCTCCTCGGAGACTCACCGACCCTGCGCCCGGCGGTCCACCCCTGGCTCACGCTCCATCTGTCGGGACGCCCCGCCCCTATGCCGCGGCTCGTCCCCTTCGATCCGGCGACCCGAGGGAGCCTGGAGGTGGCGTCGCTGTTTCTGTTTTCCACACGGGACGAGGCGGCGGCCACATTGGCGGACCTCTCAGAGGAAGTGGAGGGCAGCAGGGTCGAGTATGTCGAAGGGGGCTATCTGATCAACATGGAAGCGTCGGAGGAGATAAACAGGCGGATCCGCTCCTTTCTCGAGGAGCGCTCCCCCTAACCAGCGGCTACTGAAGCTCGAAGCGCACCGGGTAGCGGTAGCGAACAGCCACCGGCCGCCCATCCGCCTCAGCCGGCACCACCACCAGATCCTCAAAGGCGCGACGCGCCGCCTCGGCGAGGCCGTCCCCGGGATCGCTGAGGATCTCTGCCCGCCGGACGACCCCTTCGGCGTCTATAAAGAGCTCGAGGTAGACGACACCTTCGGTCCCGCGCCGGCGAGCGAGGAGGGGGTAGTCGACCCGGCGGCGCAGGGCGTCCCGGGGTATCACCGGGGGCGTGGAAACGAGGTGCTCTGGTCGAAACCCGGAACCCTCTCCCGCCTCGGCGGCCCCTCTTGCCGCCTCCTCGCCCCGGGCGGCGCTGCGCTCGGTCGGCCCGGGCGCTTCCACCGGCGGAGCGGTCTCGCCCCGGGCGGCGCTGCGCTCGGTCGGCCCGGGCGCTTCCACCGGCGGGGCGGTCTCGCCCCGGGCGGCGGAGTTCTCTGTCCGGCCCGGGCTCTCCGCCGGCGGCGCGGTCTCCGGCGGCGGCGCTTGGACCGGTGCTTCCGCCGGCGGCTCTCTGCCGGTTCCAGGGGGCTCCTCGAAACTGCGGGTATTCAGGTCGACCAGTCTGAACACCCGCCGCTCCTCCTCTCCGCCTCCGGGCAGGCGCAGGGTGAGGATCATCACAAGGTGGAGCAGGGCGACGGAGAGAACCACGGCGCGTCCCATCACTCCCGATCCTCCGCGGCGGGTCGGGCCGCCAACGTGACCGCGGAGTGTTCGAGTCTCTGAAGCAGCCTCAAAAGGGAGTGGACATGCCGGTAGGGGCTCTCGCCGTCGGCGACGAGCTCCACCTTCAGCGACGGGTCCGTGGCGATCCGCTGCGCAAGGGCGCCTTCGATCTCCTCCAAACTGCCCGGCACGCCGTCGAGATAGAGGGTGCCCTCCCGGTCTGCGAGGATGCGCAGAGCCGAACCGCCGTCGCCGCTCTCAACGCTTTTCGCCTCCGGATAGTCCACCGAGGGCTGCGGGCGGTAGCTCATGAGGGAGAGGAGCATGATAAAAACGAGAAGGAGAAAGGCGATATCCGCCATCCCGATAATCGGGAGCGGCGTTCGAGCTCGTCGGCGGAGTACCTTCACTCTCCCTCCATTGAAAACGAGAAGTTTTCCACATCCTGCTCCCGGGCGATGTCCACGAGCTCCACCACCGCCTGGTACGGTGCCTCCGGGGCGACCCGGGCGAGGAGCACCATGTTCGTCTCCCTGTTCCTGAACGCCTCAACCCGTCGCCGCAGCTCCTCACGGCTCACCGGTGCGCCTGCAACGCCGAAGGCTCCCCGAGGCCCGACGGAGACCGAGAGCACCGCCTCCTGTGGGGCCGCGGCCTCATCCCCGGCCCGGGGCAGAGCGAGGCGCAGGCCGCTTTCCAGGGTAACCAGGGCGATTACCATGAAAAAGATAATGAGAAGGAAGGCGAGGTCGCTGATCAGAGCCCCGATCTCCACGCTTCCGCGCGGCCTGCGTCGCCTTACCTTCACCCTTCCCTCCGGTCAACCTGGGACCGGGCAAGGGCGATGAGCAGCCGGTTACCTTCGCCTTCGAGATCCGCCGCGAATCGGTCGACCCTGTGGGAGAGGATGTTGTAGCCGGTGATCGCCACCAGAGCGATCGCAAGACCGTAGGCGGTGGTTATGAGAGCCTCGAAAATACCGCCGGCTATTAGCTGTGCGCTCACCGCCTCAGCCCGGGCGAGGGTGTTGAATGCGCCGATCATCCCGGAGACGGTGCCGAGAAATCCAGTAATCGGGGCGATCGAACCGAGGGCCAGGAGCAGGTCGAAGCCCCGCTCGAGGCGGTAAACCTGCTCCGCCGCCGCCGCCTCCATCGCCCGCTCGCAGCGGTGCTCCCCGAGGCTCGACGCGTCGAGGGCGTCGAGAAAGACCGGTGCCGCCGCCGAGCTCTCCGGTGCCTTCAGGCAGGCGTCCTTCGCCTGCGCCACGCCCCCGGATCCGAGAGCCTCGACGGTTGCCGCGGCGAGGCGTTTTACCTCGAGGTCCCGTCTCCCGAGGGTGATGAGTCGCTCAACGACCAGTGAGAGCGTCGCCACCGAAAAGAGGACCAGAGGCCACATCGCCCAGCCCCCGAGCTTGAATAGTTCAAGTAGTGTCTGCTCCATGTTCTCCCTCTCTGCGCCTGCGGTGGTGCGCTCCTCCCGGCGGTTCCGGTTGCGCCACCCTTGCCTCCCTGGAGGCGCTGGTATAGCTTCTCACGCATGAGTGATCAGAAACAGTGGGATGCCCCACCGCCGATGGAAATAGAGACCGACCGCACCTACTCGGTCCAGCTCGAGACAACCCAGGGCGGCATTACGGTGGAGCTCTACCCGCAGCACGCACCGAAGACGGTCAACAACTTCGTCTTTCTCACCCGTCACGGTTTCTACGACGGGACCACCTTTCATCGCGTCATCGACGGATTTGTCATCCAGGGTGGTGACCCTACCGGTACCGGCCGTGGCGGACCGGGTTACCGGTTCGAGGACGAGACCAAAGGTAACCCTTTGAAGCACGAATCCAAAGTGCTGTCCATGGCAAACGCCGGCCCCGACACAAACGGGAGCCAGTTCTTTATTACCCACGCCCCGCAGCCGCACCTCGACGGCCGGCACACGGTCTTCGGAAAAGTGGTGGAGGGTCACGAGGTAGTCGACGCGATCCAGCCCGGGGACCAGATCAAGAAGGCGACGGTCCAGGAGTAAGGGTGAGCCGATCGGTAACAGTTCCGGGACGTCTCGACCTGGAGAGCTTTATCTCCGCCGCCACCGGAGGCGCGACGCTCTACCTCCGCCCGGAGGCATCGATCGACTCGGCCAGGCGTTTTCTCCTCGACCGCCTCTCCCAGGGAGAGGTGATCTACGGCGTAAACACCGGCTTCGGCCCCCTGGTGGGTCGGAAGGTGGCAAACGAGGCAGCCGAGGAGCTGCAAGAGCATCTCCTGCAGCAGCTGAGTCCGAACGTCGGTCCCCCGGTCCCCGCCGCCGTCGCCCGGGGCACCGTCGCCCTCCGGGCGGCGGCTCTCGCCCGGGGGCACAGCGGGGTTGGCTCCGAGCTGGTATCCGCTCTCGTCGATCTGTTTAACAGCGGCGCAACCCCCCTCCTGCGCAGTTACGGCTCCGTCGGAGCGAGCGGCGACCTTGTTCCTCTCGCCCGCCTCGCCCGGGTGCTCCTGGGGCAGGGAGAGATCAGACTTCCCGGTGGCGAGGTGCGACCGAACTCCCCGGCCCTGCTGCGACAGCTTGGAGTCTCTCCGGTGCAGTTGGGAGCGAAGGAGGCTCTCGCCCTGGTAAACGGCACCTCCTTCTCCGCGGCGATCACCGCCGTGAGCCTCCACGGGGCGTTGCGAATCCTCGCCGACCGGTTGTTGCCCCTCTCGGCAACCCTCCTGCTCCTCATGGGAGACAGCCTCCAGCACCTCAGCGAGGGGATCTACGAGCTGAAGGCGCACCCCTCGGCGATCTCGATCCTCCGGGAGCTGCGCCTCTGGCTCGATCCTCTCCGGCCTGAGGAGAGTTTCGGCGTGCCCCAGCCCCCTTACTCCGCCCGATCCCTGGTCCTCTGGCTCGGGGTTGTCCGCGACCATTTCGACTCTGCCGGGGAGACGATCGAGGTGGAAATGAACAGCGTCGACGACAACCCTCTGCTCTTTCCTGAACAGGAGCGCATCCTCCACGGGGCAAACTTTCAGGGAGTCTATGCAGCCCGCGCCGCGGAGGAGGTCACCGGGGGGCTTGCGAAAGCGTCGGTGCTGATGGAGCGACAACTCAACCGCCTCTTCCATGAGCATCTCAACGGCGGGCTGCCCCCCTTTCTCGCCCCTGAGCCTGTCGGGCTGCACAGCGGGCTCCAGGGGTTTCAGCTCCTTGCAACCTCCCTGCTCGCCGACATCCGCTCCAGGGCGCTTTTCCACGGCGCCGGGAGTGTCCCGACGAACGGGGACAATCAGGATGTTGTGAGCATGAGCGCCAACGCCGCGGCAAACGCGATGGAGGTTACCCGCAAGAGCAGCTACATCGCCTCGGTCCTCGAGTGCTCCCTCGCCCGGGCGTTGCAGCTGCGGGAGGTCGAGCTTCCCGAGCGCCTCGCTGCCTGGTGGGAAAAGCGGCGCTTTCTTCTGGAGGCGGATTACGCCGGAGAGCCGTTGGACCAACTCCTCGAGGGGCGAAAGGCGAGCATCATCCCCTGGGACGAGTGACGGCGCCCGGGCCGGGGCGCTGTCGGCTGCTGCGGGGCCGCGGGGTGAACATCCCGGGCTGGTCGGCCGCTGCGGGGCCGCGGGGTGAACATCCCGGGGCGCTTTCGGCAGCCGTTACACCGCCGTCTGACGCCGCTGGATGAGCTGGTCGTAGAGTTCCACGGTTTTTGCCGCTATCGCATCCCAGCTGAAGTGGTCCTCGGCGCGCTTTCGCCCGGCGACGCCCATCCGCCGTGCGAGCTGCGGGTCGGAGGCGATCCGGTTGATCGCCTCGGCGAGCTCCCGGGAGAAGCGTTCCGGCTCCCGGGGGGTAAAGGTGCCTGCCTCGAGCTCGAGATTAACCAGGAGTCCCGTCTGTTCGGGAACAACGACCTCCGGGATACCGCCGACTGCCGAGGCGACCACCGGCGTCTCACACGCCATCGCCTCGAGGTTGATAATCCCGAAGGGCTCATAGACCGAGGGACAGCAGAAGACGGTGGCGTGAGAGTAGAACTCGATCACCTCCTGCCGGCTGACCATTTCATCGACCCAGATGACGCCGTCCCTGACGCTTCTCGCTTGAGCGACCCGATCCTTCATCTCCCGGCCGATCTCCTCGGTATCGGGAGCACCGGCGAGAAGCACTACCTGGATCTTCGGGTCGATATAGGGTATGGCGTCGACGAGGTGGATAATACCCTTCTGCCGGGTGATCCTCCCGACAAAGAGCACGTACGGCTTGGCGGGATCGACGCCACGCCGCTTGAGGGCCTCCTGCGAGGGGACCGGGCGATACTCAGTGAGGTCGATGCCGTTGTGTATAACCTGGGTCCTCGACTCGGCGGACCCGAAGTGATCCCAGACGTCCTGCCGGGTCTCCCGGGATACCGCGATTATCGCGTCGGCCCCGTCAATGGCGGTCCGCTCCATCCAGCTCGACAGGTGATACGCCGGACCGAGCTGCTCCACTTTCCACGGTCTCAACGGCTCGAGGGAGTGGGTGGTAAGGACAAAGGGAATATCCCAGAGCTTCGAGGCCAACAGTCCACCCATCTGGGTGTACCAGGTGTGACAGTGGACCACCTCGGCGTCGAGGGTATCCTTTGCCATGGCGAGGCTTTGGGAGAAGGCGCCCATGGCGCTGGTAAACCGTTTGTCCGTGTTCCGGCTCATCTCCTCCCAGGGTTGGTAGCCCCGGACCGTCAGATTACCCTCACGGTAGCTCTGATCCCCGAAGCATCGCACCTCGACCGGGAGGATCCGGGCGAGGGCTTTGCTGAGGTACTCCACATGTACCCCGGCCCCACCGTAGACGTAGGGAGGGTACTCGTTGGTAAAAAGGGCTACCTTCTTAACGCTCATAGGCAGATACGATAACCGCTATTTGCCGGCACCGCCATGTATATCTTTCGCAAACAGCTGTTCCAGGGCGATTCCCCAGCCGAGAGAGATGTAGAGCAGGAAAAACACGCCGTTGAGAAAGGGTATCGTCCCGAGAACGAGAACGAAGGGAAACCCGAGGAGAAGCTTCGGGTAGACCGCCTCCCGCTGGTGGAGCTCCATTCGAAAAAGCCGGGCGACGTAGCTTCCGAGCTGCGGCATAGCCAGGGCTGAGAGCAGAAAGACGAGGGGGCCGATCGCCGCTGCCAGGGCTATCGCGATCGGTACGGTTATGCCGAACAGTATTCCCGCAAGGAAGAAGGTACCGATGAGGACCGGGTAGCCGAAGAAAGGGAGCAATCCCCAGGCGATCGTCTTCCAGAACCGCTTCTGGTCCCGCCTGCTTTCGGGCATCCGTATTCCCGGAAAGAGGTAGAACAGGAGGGTAAACAGCAGGAGCGAAAGAGAGATCACAATCCGGGTAATCCACTTTGCAAGAGCGAAGGGAAAGCCCCACAACGACTCTTTTCTCATCGAGGGGAGCTCATCGAAGGTCACCGAGCCATCCACTCGCTCCCGTTCGGCGGCTGAGAGTTCCCGGGGCGCGTCGTAGTGGAGGTCACCGGTGATGCGCCCGGTCTCAAGGATCCTGATGCTCCTTCCCCGCGCTCGCACGTCCCCGTCAACGGTACCTGCGATGAGCAGCTCCCGGGCTGCGGAGTAGAGGTCGCCGTCGACGGTGCCGTCTATGCGGACATCCCGTCCCGCCGCAAAGAGTGCCCCGGAGACTCCGGCGTTTTCGGTGAGGAGGACCGACTCGGCGACTGCGAAGGTGGTGCTGGAGAACTCACCGTTCATCGAGACAGTGCGGCCGGCGAGGAAGGTGTCGTCACCCACCCTCCCTTCGGCGTCTATGTTTTCGGCCGCCGCCAGCAGGTTGCCCGAGGCGGTTCCGGTAAAGGAGAGGCTCTCCCCAAAGAAGTAAAGAGACTCCGTGGAACCGGAGAATCCGAGGCTCTCCCGGATAACGAGATAGTCGTCGTTGATAGTGCCGGTTTCGTTCTGCTGCGACTCATCAACGGCGAGCTCGACGCCGAACGAAGCGATCGCGACGCAGAAGAGTATCGCCGTCAGAGTGAGGGTTCGCGCTCTCATTGGACTGCCTCCTCTCTCCTAAGCGTACGACCGCTGTACGGGAGAGTCAAAGCCGGGAGGCAGAACCGTCGAGAGCGTGGTACACTGCCTGGCATGGAGCTATACAACGGGATCAGGAGCCGGGAGTGTCTCCGCCGGTTCCGCCGGACCGCGGTTAACCGAGAGGGGGCGCGGTAGTGCCTGCGGCAAGCGAACTGATCATTCAGATTTTTGTCGGGCTTTTCACCATTGGCCTGGGAGTCTATCTCCGTCGTCGGGCGGGGGATGCGGAGTCCGAGTCGGCCCTGCGCCTGTTCTCCCGGATTGCCTTGACCATCGGCACAACGATGGTACTCCTTGCCCTCCTTCTTCTCCTTCCCCGCTACTTCTGATACGAAAGATCCCGCCTCACCCGCCGATAGGTAAGTAGGGGGAAGCTGTGCCGTACCGTTACGTTGATGATGCGCGAACCGCGGATGTCGCTTTCGAGGCGTACGCCGAGACCCTCGAGGAGCTCCTCGCCTTTGCCTGGGAGGCGACGGTAGAGCTGATGGTCGACAATCCGAGGCGCCTGCGGCCGATCGAGAGACGGCAGATCTCTCTGGTAAACGATGATCCCGAGCTGCTGCTTCTCGACCTGCTCGGGGAGCTTCTCTACTACAAGGACGCGGAGGGTATAGTACTCACGCTTCGCACCTTCGAGCTCGGCATGCGGGAGGAGCGATACATCTTTCAGGGGGTTGCGGCGGGGGAATCAATTGACCCGAGAAGGGGGAGTCTCGGGGTCGATATCAAGGCGGTCGCCCTCCACCAGTTCTACCTGCGGCGGATCGAAGACGGCTGGGAGACCCGGGTCGTCCTCGACACGTGAGCCACCGGTGGCTCACATTTCCAGGGTTTCCGGTCCCTCCCCGGCTCCCTCCGCCTCTCGTCGCTCCTTGCAGGAGACACAGAGCAGGGCGTCCGGCTTTGCCTCCAGTCGCTCCCGGCTGATCGGGGAGCCGCAGGTTTCGCAGCTCCCGTAGCCCCCGTGTTCTATGCGATAGAGGGCTCCGGCGATGCGGCGCATCCTCTCGCGGTCGATGGCTGTAATTATCCCGGCGCGACGATTGTCGATTCGCTCCGTGCCGACCTCCGGCCGGTCCTTGGTGGAGACCTCCTGCATCAACTCATTGAAGCGGTCGACCTCGAGCTCGAGGGTCTGCTGCAGCTCATCACGCATCCGCAGGAGCTCATCTTTCTGCCTGTCGAGAAACTCTCTGTCTAATTCTTGCATCCTATCCTCAAAGATAGGAACAGGCGCATGATTATCTCAAGAGCCGGTCGAAGTAGTGCTCTACCCACCGGTCGGACCAGCCAAGGACAACGGTGTGGCGGAGGATACGCATCACATCCCTCCGACCCATTTTTGCCTCGTCCCGGAGCACCGCGGGATTAGCCCGGGCGATCGAGAGGGTTCGGGCTGCAAACATCAACGGCCACATCGCCGCCACCCGGACGCGGTAGAGAGATCGAGGCAGGGCGAGGACGTAGCACAGCCCCTCCCGAAGGTGGCGCTCCGCCTTTGAGATGAGGCGGTCGATTACAAGCAGGGACTCCTCTATCCGCTTCTCGTTAAATAGTTCCTCCGGGCCTATACCCGCCTCCCGACAGAACTCCTCCGGGATGAATATCCACCCTCGTTCCCGGTCTTTGCGTACCCCTCGCAGGATATTCACCGTCTGGAGTCCGAGACCGTACTCCCTCGACAGCGGCAGCAGTTGCCGCCGACGGCACCGGACGGTGATGGAGATCGAAGAGAAGACCTCGGTGATCATCAGCCCGACGATCCCGGCAACGTAGTGCATGTACTCATCGAGCTCCGCCTCGGTCCGGATCCTCGGCCCCTTGTGCTGCCACAGCTCCATGCCACGGGTTGTCTCCCGGGCCCGCCGTCGTATCGCCTCGCACACCTCCGGCTGCAGCGACTCGAGATTCTCGAGGAGCTGCCGAAACCGGCGGGCCACCTCCGCCTCCCCGTCCTCCCAGGGTAGAGGCCGCATCGCTCCCTCGAGCTCTGCGTAAGGCGCCGCCCCGGCGAGTACCCGCTCCCAGGTTCTCAGCATCGCCGCCTTCTCCTGCCGCCGGAGAACGGGATTGTCTTCGAGGTAGTCGGAGACACGAAAAAGGAGGTAGGCGACGGTCATCGGGTCGCGAAACCGTCGGGGGAGCATCCGGTTGGAGAGGGCAAAGGTACGGCTCACCCGCTCGAGGAGTTCGTAGAGTGCCCGCTTGGAGAGGCTGCCCTCCTGGATGCTTCCGGTAAGGGCGACACGGCCTCCGGCGGCAGGCGAGACGCTTCGCTTTCGCTCTCCCAGGGGAAGTGAACTCGACATCTGTGCTCTAGTATAGCTCTAAAAAAAGTGTTGGGTATAGCGAGGGGCGGTTTGTCACTTTGCCTCCCCTCCCAGGGTGATAGTAGGTTGGTCTCAGGGGGAACACGTAGTCCCCCTCTCATGCAAGAGCAGCCCTTTCAGCCCAAAGGAGGACGCAGATGAACCTGCCCCTGGAACTATCTTTTCGGGACGGAACAAAAAGTGAAGACATCGAGGCGCTGGTCAGGCAGAAGGCGGCGCAGCTCGAACGGTACAACGACCACATCTCGAGCTGTCGTGTAGCCGTTGAAAAGCCGCAGGAGCACGTTCGCTCCGGCAGCGGTTACCGCGTGCGGGTCGATCTGACCGTCCCGCCCCGGCATGAGCTGGTGGCTCGCCGGGAGCCGGGGCAGGGAAGCGCCCAGGAGGATCTTCAGGCGGTTATCCGCGACGTCTTTGTTGATGCCGGCCGGCAGCTCAAGGAGTTAAACGATCGTCAGCGGGGTAAGGAGAAGGCTCATCCCGAGCAGCAGAGAGTCGGCATTGTGATCAAGCTCTTTGATGATTACGGCTTTCTCCGCAGCGTCGACGGCCGGGACGTCTACTTTCACCGGAGGGGAGTACTCAACAACGACTTCGACCGACTCGTTCTCGGGTCGGGAGTCAACTACTCCGAGGAGATGGGAGAAAAGGGGCTTCACGCCTCTACGGTGCGTCTGGTGGACAAGCCGGGGAAGCAGGAGGAATAGCCCCCTGGCCCGTTCGGGTACCGCTGTCGAGGGAGCGCGTTGAATCAATCCGGCCGAGGGAAGTAGCATGAGCAGAGCATGCGCAATCTACTGCTCTACATAGCCACCTCCCTGGACGGCTACATCGCCCGGGAGGACGGCTCGATCGACTGGCTCGAATCCGCCGACACCGGTGAGGAGGACTACGGCTATCAGGAGTTTTTCGACTCCGTGGATACAACACTCATGGGTAATCGGACCTTCCGGCAGATTCTGGGTTTCCCGGTGGAGTTTCCCTACCCGGGAAAACGAAATATCGTTTTTACCCGGAGTGAACCGGTGCCCTCCGAGTATGCTGAGGTTACCAACCGGGACCCGGTCTCGATGGTTCGGGAACTCAAGGGAGAGGATGGGGGCGACATCTGGCTCGTCGGCGGCAGCGAGCTCAACTCACTGCTCCTGGAGGCGGATCTCATCGACCGGATGATCCTTACGGTACTCCCGAGGCCCCTGGGATCGGGTATTCCCCTCTTTCGACGGCGAGCGCCGGATCTGCCCTGGCAGCTCACCGACGCGGACGCCTACGACAGCGGCTTTCTCCAGCTCACCTACGAGCGCCGTCCCTTTACGCCGGCGGGAGAGGCGGGTCCGAGGAGCCGAGAACCGCAAGAGGATGGTGACAGGTGAGTGAGGCCGCTTTATACTGCACCGAGTGAAACTGATCGTTTTTGTGCTCAACAATGAGGACCTTCTGGAACAAGTCCTCGAGGCGTACGCCGAGGCGGGCATACAGGGGGCGACGATTCTCGACAGTGAGGGAATGGGACGCTTCCTCAGTTACGAGGTTCCCCTCTTCGCTGAGTTCCGCCGCTTCATGACCGGCAATAAGCCGTATAACAAGACGATACTCTCGGTTGTACGAAACCATGATCTCATTTCGCGGCTCGAGGAGCTGCTCGACCAGGTGTGCGGCGGGCTCTCCACTCCGGGAACGGGTATCTTTTTTACCCTTCCCGTCGATTACGCCCGGGGACTGGTGGAGGAGGAGGAGTAATGCTCGTAGAGATGCTTGACCCGCGCTGTATAGATCTCTCCTTTTCGAAACGGCGGCGAAAGCAGGTTGTGCGACGGCTGGTGGAGCTTGCGGGAGTTACCGGAGCGGTGCGGGATCAGGAGGAGCTCGCCAAACAGATACTGAAGCGGGACGACGAGGTGAGTACCGCCGTCGGCGACGGTGTGGCGATCCCTCACCGGATCTCACCCCTGGTAGACCGGCGCCTCCTCGTTTTTCTGCGCACCGAGAAAGCGGCGGCCTTCTCCCCCCCGGACGGTCAGCCGGTACACCTCGTCTTTCTTCTCCTCGCCCCGGAGGGGGCGGTAAACGACCATCTTCGTAGCCTCTCCCGCCTCGCCCGCCTGCTCCACGACGCGACCTTCCGCAGCGCCCTCATGGCGGCACAGAGCAGCGACGAGGTAGTGGAGCTGTTGAGGGAGCGGGAGCAGTAAAGGTGACAAGCCGAACAAAGTGGATCGTGGTACGCATCGTGATCACTACCCTCTACCTCCTGGGGGGATGGATCCTCTTTACCGGTTCGCTGGACCTCGACTCGGTGCTCCTCGGCGCCTCCTCGGCCCTCCTGGTAGCCGTGCTCACCTACGACTCCTTTATCGATGAGAGCGAAGCGGCGTGGAAGAGCCTCATCCCGCGACTCCACTGGGGTATCGCCTATCTCCTCATCCTGCTGTTCCGCCTCTATCTCTCGAGCTTCCAGGTTCTCTTCTCGGCGCTCTTCGGGCTGTATCGGCCCCGGGTCGTCCACTTTCGCACCCGTCTGCGCAGCGAAATCGCCCGAGCCGCGGTAGCAACCTCCATCACCATGACTCCCGGGACGATCACCCTGGAACTGGACGACGACCATCTCATCGTCCACTGGCTCGACGCAACGACGACCCACTCGAGACAGGCGGGCAAACTGATTAAAGGAGGCTTCGAGGCCTCCCTCGGGAGAATCTGGGGGTAGAGATGTCGGTCATCCTCGCGATGCAGTACCTCCTGATCGCCACCACCGTCATAGCGATGGTTCGGGTCGTCATCGGGCCGACCCTGGTAGACAGGATGATCGGCCTGAACACCGTGGCCGCCCTGGTGCTCGCCCTGCTGGTCCTTGTCGCCGTTGAGGAGGGGCTCACCCTCTACCTCGACGTCGCCCTGGTCTACGATATTTTCGGCTTTATCGGTCTGCTTGCCATCACCCGGTACTTCACCGACCGGGAGGAGGAGCTGTGAGTCTGGTTTCCTACCTCTTTTTTGCCCTGGCCGCGCTCTTTGCGGTCACCGGCGCCCTCGGGACGCTCTTTATGCCGGACGTCTACACCCGCCTCCAGGTCGGCAGCCTCTGCTCCACCACGGCGGTGGTCTCGGTTCTCATCGGCTCCCTCTTCTGGGTCGAGCTCGGTCCAATGACCGGCAGGCTCCTGGTGCTGTTTCTCTTTTTTCTCGTTTCCGGGCCTACCTCTACCCACATCATCGGGCGCTACGCCTGGAGGCGAGGGGTGTTGCCCTGGCGGCGGCCGCTGCGCTGGGGCAACATCTACCGGGACGAGGATCCCGACGGGGGGGGCTCACAATGATCGAGATCCTCCTCGGGATCCAGCTCCTGGTAGCGGTTCTCGCAGTCACCGTGCGCCGGACCCTCGCAGAGGTCCTCGCACTATCGCTTTTCAGCCTCCTCTCGGCGCTGCTCTTTTACCTTCTCGACGCCCCGGATGTCGCCCTCACCGAGGCTGCGGTGGGAGCGGGAATCGGAGCGGTAATCTTTGTCTGGGCGATCCACGCGATCCGCCGTCAGGAGGGAGAGTGATTGATCGAGCCGTCATGATCCTCAGCGCCCTCGCCCTCTCCGCTGTTGTCCTCTTTGCCGTGGTCTTTGAGGCTCCCGGGACGGAGGATCCCCCGATCCTGGGGCGTATCATCGACAACGCCGTGCAGGAGACGGGAGCCTCCAATCTGGTGAGCGCCATCTACCTCGGCTACCGCGCCTACGATACCCTCGGGGAGGCGCTGGTGCTCTTACTCGCGGTCACAGGGGTCTTCTTTTTTGCCCGGGACGGTGAGGGATGAAGCGCACCCAGCTCCTCGATGTGATAGCGAGAAAGCTCGCGCCCTTTGTCATGCTCTTCGGGTTCTACCTGATCGCCTTCGCCTACCGCTCCCCGGGTGGAGGCTTCCAGGGTGGGGTTGTTATCGCCTCGGGGGTCATTCTCCTCGCCCTGGGACGGGAGATCTGGGACGTGGAGCGCCTCCTTCCTATCGAAGCACTCCACATCGCCGAGATTCTCGCCTTTGCCGCGATCCTTCTGGTCTCCCTCGGGGGGATCGTTGTGGGCGGCAGCATCCTCGCCTATCCCGAGGGCAGTGGCGAGGCGGCGAGGCGGTTTCTCTTTGTTCTCAATCTCTTTATCGGTTTGAAAGTCGGTGCCGGTGTGACCCTTCTTTCCCTCACACTCTTTGACGAGGATCAGCGATGGAGATGATCCGCTGGTACCTGGTGGGCGGAATCATCGCCGCCGGCATTCTCGGTCTTTTTCTCAACCGCCGGATCGTGGCGAAGGTGGTTGCGATAAACGTGCTCAACAGCGGTCTTGTGCTGCTGTTTGTGCTCCTCGGAGCTGCCTCCGGCTCGGATGCGCCGATCCTCTTTACCGGCCGGGAGGAGGTCGTGGATCCAGTGGTGCAGGCGCTGATGCTCACGGCGATCGTCGTCGGCGTCTCGGTCACCGCGCTGCTCCTGGTTCTCGTTGTCCGGCTGCACAGGATCACCGGAACCACCGACCTCAGGGAGATCGAAGAGGAGAGCCGTCGTGTGGGGCATTGATCTGCCTCTCCTCCTGGTGACGCTCCCCCTCATCGGAGGTGTGGCGGCGTTTCCGGCAAAGCCCCGGGACTCGAGGGGGCCGGCGGCGCTCTTTCTTCTGATCGCGATCATCATCGGCGCGGGGGTTGCGGTATTCGCCTTCGTTGCCCTCGCCGCCGACGGCGATATCGTCTCGGTCGTCGGAGGCTGGGAGGCGGGAGTCGGTATTCATCTGCTCCTCGACGGGGCGGCGGTGGTGCTTATCACGTGTGTCTACCTGATCTCCGGGGCAATCGTCCTGTTCGCCCAGGGAGAGGGAGGATACGGCTCGATATTCTACGGGATCCTCGGGATCGCAATCGCAGGAATGGTCGGCGTTATCCTCTCCGCGGACCTCTTCAATCTCTTTGTCTTTCTCGAGGTCCTCTCCCTCGCCGCGACCATGCTTATCGCCTACAAGCGGCGACTGCCCGCCCTCTACGCCGCCTTTAGATATCTCCTGCTCTGCTCCCTCTCCGCCGCCCTCTACCTGGTCGGCCTTTTTATCCTCTACCGGGAGACCGGAGAGCTCTCCTTTTACGCAGTCGCCCTCGGGGCTGAGGGCGGGTCAGCGGCTGTATCGACCGCGGGGATACTGCTGTTTGCGGGAGTCGCCCTCCGGGCGGCGATGGTGCCGTTTCACGCCTGGCTTCCCGACGCTCACGGCCAGGCGCCCCACCCGGTCTCGGCGCTCCTCTCAGGGCTGGTGCTCAAGGCGTCCATCCTCGCCCTCTGGCGGATCGTTACCCTCCTTCCGAGGGTATCTCCCCTGCTCCTGGCGGCGGGCGCGGTCTCCGCGGTGGGGGGTGTGGCGGCCGCTCTGGTACAGCGGGACACCAAGCGCCTGCTCGCCTTTCATTCGATCTCCCAGATGGGGCTTGTGGCTGCCGCCGCGGGAGCCGGGGGTGCCGCCGCGGCGCTCTATCACGCCGTCGGGCACGCGCTTTTCAAGAGCCTCCTCTTTCTCGCCCTCGGCTATATCATCCTTCTACGAGATGAGCGGGACATCTACGCTCTCGCGAAGCGATCCGGCGAGGGCGGAGCAGCGGGCGCAACGCTCTTTCTTCTTATCGGCTCCGCGGCAATAGCGGGTATCCCGCCCTTCGTGGGATTTGCAAGCAAAACAGCTCTCGCCGGAGCCTTTAAGGAGACCCAGCTCTACACCCTCCTGCGCATCGTCTCTACCGGTACCGTTGCCAGTTTCATCAAGCTCAGCCTCGTGGTCGGCGGACCGAGGCGGCTCTTACCCCGGAGAGCCGCCCCGGGGGCGAGGGTGTCCGACAACCGTGACCGGGGTGGTGAGTCTTCCCACCTCCCCCCGGGCCCCGCAGGGAGGCGTCTCTGTTATGCGGCTATGGGCGTGCTCGCCCTCGGGGTTGCCGCTCTCGGCATCTTCCCCGCCGGTATCCTCTCCCTCGCCTCCCAGGTCGGGGTGAGGGTCGCCCTCGATGATGGAGGCGTCTACACCGGTTCCGGTATTCTTGAGAGCTTCCTCATCCTCCTCTCCGGATCTCTGCTCTATCTCCTCATCCGCCGGCCGATACTTGCGAAGCCGATCGCCTGGCTGGAGAAGCGGCGGACCGGAGTAGATGGGGCGCTGGCGCTGGTGAGTGGCGGGGTTCTCGCCGCCCTCTTTCTGGTGAGGTAGGCGGGGTATGTCAGGTTCTCCCCTTGTGTTTCTTTTGTTCGCCCAGCTTCTCACCGGAGGTATTGCTCTGCTTCTCGCACCCCTGCGTCTCGGGGCGGTCGCGGCGCTGCTGCTGCTGTTCTCGGTGGCGGGAGGCGCACTCCAGTCAGGGGTGCTGCTCTTTTCCGGTGAGCTCTCCTCGGAACTTCTCGTTGTCGGCGGCTGGGCCCCGGGAGTGGGGATAAACCTCCGTCTCGACCCCCCCGCGGCACTCCTTATCCTCATGGTCTACGCCGTCGCGTTCCTCATCCTCCTGCACACCCTCGCAACCGGCGAGAGGCGCGGCACGTTTTACGGTGTCTTCGGGATCGCCCTCGCCGGCATGGTGGGGGTGATACTCTCGGCGGATCTCTTTAATCTCTTTGTGTTTTTTGAGGTGCTCTCCCTCTCAGCGGCGATCCTTATCGCCTTCGATCGCACCTTGCCGGCGATGGCCTCGGCCTTTCGCTATCTCCTCCTGTCGACCCTCTCCATCGCCCTCTATCTCCTCGGCCTGTTTGTCCTCTACCGGGAGATCGGGGAGCTTTCGATGGTCGCGCTCTCCGCCTTGCTCCCCGGGGCCGAAAGCGAGGCGGTTCGCCTCGGGGGGATGCTGCTTTTTGCAGGCGTCGCAACCCGGGTCGCCCTCGTGCCATTCCACCTCTGGCTCCCGGAGGCTCACGCCCAGGCGCCGACAGCGGTTTCGGCGCTCCTGTCCGCCCTGATGCTGAAGGCAAGCCTCCTTGCATACTGGCGGGTGCTTTCGATCCTTCCTGGACTGGATTACCTGAGCCTGCTTGCGGGCATCGGAGCGTTCTCCGCTCTCTTCGCGGGGGTGGCGGCGCTCCTTCAGGAGGATGCCAAGCGGCTTCTCGCCTACAGCTCCATATCCCAGATCGGCTATATCGCCGCCGCCTGGGCGATCGGCGGCCTTTCGGGAGGGATCTACCACCTCCTCGCCCACGCCGCCTACAAGAGCCTTCTCTTTCTGATCGTCGGCAGCTGGGTTCACCAGATCCATCGCCGCTCGATAGGTGAGCTGCGCCGGGCGGTATCCTGGCGCCTCCGGGAGGACCGGCTCCCCCTCCTGCTTCTCCTGCTGACCCTCGCCGCGGTCGCCGGCGTGCCTCCCTTCTCCGGATACGTCAGCAAGGCGATCGTTTCCCAGGTTGCCGAGAGCTCCCGCCTCTACCCGCTCCTGCGGTTGAGCTCCTTTTTTAGCGCCGGCGCCGCCGCCCGGCTCGCTCTGATCGCCCTTCCCTCCCGCAAGGGGGAGACCCCGGGGGTGGAAGCTCCCGGCGCGCTGCCCCGGAGCAAGGGCTCCGGCTCCCGGCCTGCGGCTCTGCTTGCGGGAGCAGCCCTCCTCCTGCTCTTTCTCCCCTCCCTGTTCCTCGGACTCTTTCCCGGACGGGTACTCCAGGCTCTCACGCCCCTCGGCCTCGCACCCCCGGCGCCTCCTGAGAGCCTCTACACCGTCCCGTCCCTCGCCTCGGCCCTCCTCGTTGTCCTCGCCGGAAGCTCTCTGCTCCTGCTGCTTCGTTTCGCGCCGCTGCGAAGGTGGAACGAGGGTATCCTCCGGCGGGAGGTGGGAAGTGACGGGGCGATAGCGTTGCAGGCCCTCGGGGTGGTGGCGGTCGCTCTGCTTCTCACCTTCGGGGTCCCGAGCTGAGGATGAGGATGAGGATGAGGATGAGAGTGAGGGTGAGGATGAGGGTGAGGATGAGGATGAGGGTGAGCCGCGCTTACGGCAGGATCCGGTCGTTCATCCCGGTCCGGGCGGCGTCCTGGAGTATTCTGTACGGGTAGGGCAGGGGGACGGCGCTTGCGGCGTCGAGCTCATCCGCCTCCTGGGCGTAGAGTTCCCAGTCGAGGGCACCGAGATTGTCCTCGAGCTGCTCCTCGGTTCGCACGCCGAGGACGATGGAGTCCGAGCGCTGCCGCAGCCAGTTGAGGGCAACTTGAGAGTATGTGACGCCCCGCTCCTCGGCGATCCGCCCCATAACCTCGATGATCTCCCAGTTCCGCTCGGTGTCCCGCTTCTCCCAGTGCTCCTCGTGATGGCTGCCGGCGACGGCGAGGCGGCCGGAGTCGGGGCGGGCGCCCCGGCGGTACTTGCCTGAGAGAAACCCTCCCCCCAGGGGGCCCCAGGGGATCATCGCGATGCCCTCCCGGTCGAAGAGCTCGGAGAACTCCCACTCCACATCCCGGACCGCGAGGCTGTACTGGTACTGTCCGGCAACAAATCGGCTGTACCCGTTGGCATCACTCACCGCGAGGGACTTCATAACCTGCCACGCCTTGAAGTTGCTCACCCCGATGTAGCGGACCTTGCCGGCGGTAACGAGGTCGTCGAGAGCGCGAAGGGTCTCCTCGATCGGGGCGAGGTCATCCCACATGTGGAGGTAGTAGAGGTCGATCACGTCGGTGCCCAGCCTCTCCAGGCTCGCCTCGGCCCCCCGGATGATGTGGTGCCGGGAGAGCCCGAGGTCGTTGGCCCCCGGGCCGCTTTGAAATCGCACCTTCGTCGCCACCACCAGCTGATCCCGCCGGTGGTGGGCGATCGCCCGGCCGACGATCTGTTCGCTTTCGCCCCCGGCGTAGACGTCGGCGGTATCGATAAAGTTGCCTCCGGCCTCTATGAACCGGTCGATCATCCGCCGGGCGACGGTCTCATCGGTTCCCCGGGCGCCCTGCTCCCCGAAGACCATGGTTCCGAGACAGAGCTGCGAGACGAGGAGTCCGCTTTTTCCGAGTTGTACCAGATGCATCTGCTGAGCCTCTCTGCAAAAAAAAGGTGTAACCGAGATTATAAGGGGGGCGCGAGAACCAGGGCAACTCCAAACAGGAGCATGACCGCGGCGGCGCCAATCTCGACTCCGTGGTGGAGGAAGTGGCCGAAACGCCCCTCCCGCTCGAGGATCGCGTGTTTCAGCAGTATCGTCGCAACCGCGAGGACCGAGAGGGTGACCGCCATGCCGAGGGAGATAGCCGCAACCGTCGCTATGCCGACGTGGAGGATACCGAGGGAGAGGGAGAACAGGAGAACCACCGTGGAGCCGGGGCACGGGACGAGGCCTGAGAGGATGATCGCCGGCAGACTGAGCCTGCTGCGCCGCCCCTCCCGCCGCGGGCACCCGGCGGGGCGGTGTGGACGGTGATCCTCGCCTCGAGCGTGGTGATCCTCGCC
>JBKHDM010000046.1:0-23375 GCA_046541355.1 Spirochaetaceae bacterium | reverse complement strand
CTCATCATCGAACTCTACCTTGCCCTCAAACTTACCCTGGGTGCTGTCATACTTGAGCAGATGAGCGAGGGTCTTGGTATTGGTGAGGTCGTTGATAGCGATAACCTCGATTCCCTGCTCCAGGGCTATCTTAAAGACGTTTCGTCCGATTCGTCCGAACCCATTAATGGCTATTTTCATACTTCCCTCCTGGTTTTGTCGTTGGATGACTTTCCTCTAGCTTATCGAGAAAAACGTATCGATGTCAACGTTGGTGGAGTCGAGGCGAAGTGAAGGGGTCTGACTGGAGGTTCTCGCCGGCGCGGCCTACCGGAGAGCTTCCACATTCTCGAAGAGGGGCGAGCGAAAGCCCTCACTCCTCTCGACCGGTTCGAACTCCTCGGGAAGGAGGAAGAACTGGTCACCCAGGCGGACCCGATCTATCACCGAGGCGGTCCGGATCGTTCCTTCCGCCACCAGATCGTCCACCCGGGTTACCAGAAAGGTCCCGACCTGGTCGGCCTCCCGGAAGATGATCCCCGGCTCCTGCGCCGTCGGCTGCGCCGCGCCCTGCCGGACGAGACGAAGCTCCTGATCCGCTTCGATCCCCGAGACCCGCCCCATGTTGATCAGCCCCTCGGAAAACTCCCGGCGGACCAGGGAACCCCGCTGGGGAACGGATGAACGGACCATATCGGCACCCTCGGCTACGGCGCTCTCGACCCTGTTGTTTCCGCCCCGGATCGTCTCCACCCTTTCGACCAGCTCACCGGTCCTCACCAGGTAGAGCGTCCCCTGCAGCCGAAAGGAGCGGTCGCTGTCGTCAAAGTTGAGCAGAAGCGCGTACTGATCGCCCCGTTCCCGGGCGCGCCGCAGGAGCTGCGCCTCGTCGGCGACGGCGAGGCTCTCGCCGGAGACCTCGAGCCGCTCATCCCGGAGGAGGAAGTCCCGCAGATGATCGGCAAAGAGCAGATCGTTGCGATACCACTCCCCGGTCTCCTGGCTTTCGAGGTAGCCGACTAAAAGGGTGTAGCGCTCCCGGGGAAGGGTAAACTGATCCACTCCCCAGTCGTTTGCCACCGAATCCGCCAGGAAGCTCTCATAGCTCTCGATCCGGTCGGTTATAAACTGATCCTCGTTCCCCAGTTCCAGGAGCACCTCGAGCTCCTGGAGGTAGCGGGCGCGAAAGCCGCGGAGCTCGTAGATATCCGCCAGGGCGAGGCGGAGCTCCCGGGAAAAGGGGTCGAGGCGCAGACCCGTACGAAAGAGAACCTCCCCCCGGGATACCAGATTCCGCTCCACGAGCTCCCGCCCCCGCTCGAGGTACTCCTCGGCGATCGGGCGGCGCCGATCATCCTCGAGGGGGAGCCCCGAGGCGATCCTCTCGATCGCGAGGGTGAGACGCTCCTCTCCGGGGTCTATATCCCTTCCCCGCTGGAGTGCCTGGAGCGCCTCGTCGCTCTCTCCGAGCTCTTCGAGAACCCAGCCGAGGGTGTACCAGACTCGAGGCGACCGGGGTGCCTGCTCCGCCGCCTGTCGCAGCTGAGCTTCCGCCGCCTCCGTCGCTCCGCTGTCGAGGAGGATCTCCGCCAGGAGTATCCTCGCCTCGACAAAGGTGGGACTCAGGGAGAGGGCCGTCTCCGCGTGAAACCGCGCCTCCTCGAGGGCGCCCCGGGCGTACTCGTACTCTCCCGCAATGAGATGGACCCGGGGGTTGTCACTGTGAAAGCGAAGCGCCTCGCGGAGGTAGCGCTCCGCCGCCTCCCGGTTACCCCGGTTCTGGTAGATGAGGGTGAGGGAGAGAAGCGCCCGGCGGTTGTCGGGAGACCGGCGCAGAAGCTGCTCAAGCTCCCGGGCCGCCTGGGCGGAGTTTCCTTCGGCAAGGGCGATCTGGGCGGTGCCGAGGCGCGCCTGAAGGTTGTTCGGTTCCTCCCGGAGCAGGGACTGGTAGATCTCCCGGGCAGCGGCGATCTCCCCCTGGGCGAGGAGAATCTTTGCCTCGAGATTGCGGAGCTCCCGATTGGCTCCTCCGAGGCGTCGGGCGTCCCGGGCGTAGCCGAGGGCGGTTGGGTACTCCTCGAGGAGGTAGTACGCCTCGGCGAGCCCTGCGAGGGCGTCCCGGTAGCGCGGGTTCACCTCCAGGGCGCGCTGAAACTGTTCGATCGCGTCGAACAGAGGGTCGTTGGTAATGTCGAAGGCGCTGCGGGAGAGCGCCTGCTCACCTCGCCGCAAAAAATCCCTCGCCTCCTGGGCGGAGAGCCCGAGGGCGGAGAGCAGGAGGAGGGCGAGAATGAGGGAGTGACGCCGGAGGCTACTCACGCTCCTGTTCGTCTTCCCGGACAACGATCTTGACCGTCCTGATTTTGTGACCATCCATCTCCTGAATGACAAAATCGGCGTTTCTCCAACTCACCTTTTCGAATTTCGACGGAATCTTGCCAAACAGGTCGAAAACGAAGCCTCCGAGGGTGTCAAAATCCTCCTCGGGGAGATCAATCTCGGTCTGCTCGTTGAGCTCTTCGATGTTTACCCGGGCGTCACAGAGGTAGACTCCCTCCCCTATCTCCAGGACATCCTCCCGCTCGTTGTCGAACTCATCCTGGATCTCCCCGACAATCTCCTCGAGAATATCCTCGAGACAGACGATTCCCGAGACGCCGCCGTACTCGTCCACGGCGACGGCGATGTGCACTCTCCGCCGCTTCATCTCCCGCAGGAGTGAGTCGAGACGTTTGCTCTCCGGGACGAAGAACGGTTTTCTGAGGATCCTGCCGATTTCTATCGGCTCCCTGGTCGAAAGGAACTGGAGCAGGTCCTTGACGTGGAGCATTCCGACGACGTTGTCGATCGTCTCCTTGTAGACGGGAAACCTCGAGTGGCCGCAGGCCGCGATGGAGCGTACCAGCTCCTCGGGCTCCTCCTCGCTGTTTACAAAAACAACGTCTATTCGGGGAACCATTACCTCCTTCACGCTGGTCTCCGAGAGCTCGTAGACCCCGCGAATCATGTCCTGCTTTTCCAGGTTGAGGGTGATCAGGCTCTCATCGTTCTGTTTCTCTCCGAGCAGCAGCCGTCTGATCCGTTGGCGGAATCTCACAACAGGCGCTCCCGACCAAGTTCCTCCAGGATCTCCTCCTGTAACGTCAGCATGGGTGATTGGTCCTTCGTATCCATTGATTCCTCTCCGTGCTCGTAGCCGGCGAGGTGCAGAATCCCGTGCACTACCATTCGACACAGCTCTTCCTCTTCAGATATACCTACCTCCCGCGCCTGGCGTTGCACGTAGGGTAGTGAGATTACAATATCACCGAGAGGTGCCGGCTCGTCCGGTGGGGTCGCTCCTTCCCCGTCCTGAGGAAAGGAGAGGACGTCCGTTGGTCTGTCAATCCCGCGGTAATCCCGGTTCAGACGCCGGATCGTTTGATCGTCACTCAGGAGAATGGAAAGAACCGAGCCTCCGAGCTCGATCCGCTCGAGGACCCGGGAGGCGAAGGAGGCGAGAGCGCCCCCCCACGATGGTGGTTCCACCCCTTCCGCCGAGATTTCTACCTGCCCTGATAAGTCGTTATGATCGGTCTGCATCGTAGGCCTGGATTATTCTCCGAACGAGATTGCTGCGGACGATATCCTTCCCGGTAAAGAAGGTGAAGTGAATCTCCTCGATCCCCTCGAGGATACGCAAAGCCTCGAGGAGGCCGGAGTGGTTGCTTCGGGGGAGATCTATCTGGGTGATGTCCCCGGTGACGATAGCCTCGGTGTTCTCGCCGAGGCGGGTGAGAAACATCTTCATCTGCTCCCGGGTCGTGTTCTGCGCCTCATCGAGAATGATAACCGAGTCCCGCAGACTGCGCCCGCGCATGTAGGCGAGGGGGGCGATCTCTATCGTCCTGTTCTCCTCGAAGCGCTGGAGGATCTCCCCGGGGACGATGTTCTCCATCGCGTCGTAGAGCGGCTTTAGGTAGGGGCTTATTTTCTGAGCGAGATCGCCCGGGAGATATCCGAGGCTCTCCCCCGCCTCGACCACCGGCCGGGTCAGGACGAGTTTCCGTTTTGCCCGGGTGAGAATCTGCCTGAGGGCGTAGGCGACGGCGAGATAGGTTTTCCCGGTACCTGCGGGACCGACACAGAAGCTGAGTTCGTTCTCGAACAGCCCCTTTATAAAGGTCGCCTGCCGGTAGCTCTTGGGAAAGACCCGCTTTCCGTTAACCGGAATTTCAATGGCCCAGTTCTTGAGAAACTCCGTCTGCTGCTCGTCTTCATCGAGGATGCCGCTGTAGACCGCCCTGATCAGATCACCTCCGGGGGTGTGGCCAAGGGCAACGTGGGACTCGAGCTCGGAGAAGAGGCGGGCAAAGCGCCGCTGCACCTCCTTGCTCTCGGAGTCGAGATAGACTTCGTTTCCCCTGGTATAGACGCGAGCGCCGAAAAGTTCCTCGAGTAGCGCCACGTTGGCGTCGTTTGCGCCACAGATCTGCTGCAGAACACCCTGGCTCTCCAGGACAAAGGTTGCACTCTGTGCCAATGACACTCCTTATTGATAGCAAAGTATAGTTGTTGCCGCCAAGGGGGGTCAACTGCCGCTCTAAACTACCTCCCAGGGCCGCCTGCCGGGTACATCAGTTCTCAAAGCTGAGCTCTCCATCGTCGTAGACCACGGTACTCTGGATCTCCTGGATCGGCCTCCACTGGAGAAAAACCGAAAAGACGCTCTCCCAGCGATAACGGGGTCGCCCGCCTCCCTCCTCGAGAACAGGAGAACCGTCGTACCGGAGTGTCAGTTCCCAGTCCTGCAGGTCGTGAACCGCCGAGAGGGCGATACTCTCGAGCTCGAAAAAGCTCTCCTCCCGCCGTTCCCGATCAAAAAGGGCGAAGGAGTTGAGCAGGTCCCGGGCAAGGGAGCGTCGCTCCCGGCCGACCCGCTGCGGGAGGGAGGGTATGTACTGGTAGGTAAAGTCGTTAACCGTCACCGCCTCGAACTGGAGATCGAGAAATCGATAGATCGACAGGGATAAACCGTAGTTGAGGCGAAGGGCGCTCTCGGTAAAGCGGACCAGACTTGCCTGATAGGAGGCGTTGATCATCGCCTCCGGACGAATCCGTCCTTTCCAGAAGGGAGGCGGGTCCCAGCGGCCGTCAACGGAGGCGGTCAGACTGAAGGGTTGGAACTCCTCCTCCCCTCTGGTGGACCACCCCTCCCCCTCCTCAAAGGTGTACACCTCGCTTCGTCTAGCCTCGTAGCTGAGGCTTGTTATCCAGGCGTCGAGGGTGGTAACCGAGCGCTCGAGACGCTCCTCCTCGATCTGGTAGCGAAACCGTTGGGCGAGGGAGAGGTCATCCTCGATAATCGTTAGTCTCTGGCTCGTCTCGAGAGGCTCGAAGCGCCACTGCTCCTCCTGGGGGTCTTCCACATAGGAGGTAGAAACCGTCGTGGTGAGGGGACCGGTGACGGCGGTTGCCGAGCCGTCGTAGCGTCCATCGAGGGGAGGAAGGTCGGAGGTGAGGGTTAGCGACTGCGTCTCCCGCCACGCCCGGACCCTGAGCTCCGCGGCTGTCCGGTGGGTCTGGAAGAACTCGTCGGTAACCTCGATCGTCTTTTCCTCGTAGACCGGCGCTCCCTCGGGGTCGAGCTCCTCAAAGGTGCGTTCGTACAGAAGTGTTGAAATCGAGTATCGCAGCCGGGACGCCTCGAGCCGCTCGACGCTCCTGAGGGGCGCGAGAGCAGCGTCCTGGCTCTGAGTGAGCCTCCGGGAGCGCCCCCGGAACGCCTGCTCCTCGAGGTTTTCCTTCTCCGCCTCTTCGAGTCCCTCCTCCTGGAGGAGCTCCTGGTACCGAATCGCGAGAAGGAGGCTGCCGCTGAAGGTTATGAGCTCGTCGTAGAGATAGCCGCTGTGGGAGAGCTCGTAGTTTCCCTGGTGCCGCAGGTTCGAGTAGAGCAGGGAGCCGTCGATATCTTCGGGGACGAGCCAGTCGTCGCTGTCGGTTACATTGTCAATTGTGAGGGTCGGCACCACCTGGTAGCGCAGCCGCCACTGAAGGGGTGTTCCCCCGAGGATACCCTCACGATTGTCGAGGGGCGGCGGCAGTCGCGGTTCCTCCTCGTCCCCGGGCGACTCCCCCTCCTCTCCCTCCTCCCCGGGCGCCTCCTCCCAGGGGGGGCGCAGCTGCTCCGATTGCCCCCCGTCATCCCCGGGGGATCTCTCCCGGGGTGAGAAGGGGTAACCAAAGAGTTCCCCCTCCACCCGGAGGGAGGCGTCGGGAGCGGTCACCTGGGAGGGAAAGAAAAAGGCGGTCTCCCCGCTGGAGGTGTAGCTGTTCTGCTGAAGGGAGAGGGGCAGAAGGGTTGTCGGCCACTGCCGGGACTGCCACTCGAGGGAGGCGTTGAGGCGCTCGAGGGCGAGGTTGGAGAGCAACGGTTCGAGGGGGGTGACCGGCGGTCTCACGGATGACTGGAGCCGCCACGTGTAGGATTCTATCCGCTCCTGCTCATCCTGTTCCAGGGGATCGAGGCCTGAGAGGATAACGGACCAGTCGAACTGCTCCTGTCGTACGCCGAAGTCCCTGCGAAACTCCGGGTCCGAGAGGAGGAGCATCTCCAGGGAGAGGGAGAGGGTGGGAGTGGAGGTTGCGACGTTGAGCTCCGCCTCGTAGCGCAACGGCAGCTCCCGGCCGAAAAACCAGCCGCTCTCCCAGTTACTCTCGGCCTCCCCCTCCTCGTTTACGAAGAAGGGGGTAAAACCGCTGCCCTGACTGAAGACAGTCCTGCTCGCGCCGAGACCGGTGCGGAGAAAAAAGGTATCGAGAAAGGCGAGGTCCGGGAGATCCGTCTCGAGGCCGACATAGCCGCCGAGGGTTGTGTAGAGATCCGCCATCACCTTGAAGTACCAGTCCGGTCGCTCCGGAGGCTCCGGATCGTCGGGGAGGACGAGAAAGAGTCCCTGTATCTCCCGCAACGCCTCATCTCCGCTGTCGCTGAGCTGGAGGAGTGAAAACGCCTGATCCTGCTCCTCCCGGGCGCCGACGAGGTAGGTTGTGGTCTGAATAAAGGTGCCCCGCCTCGGTTCGTATCCGACGGAGGGGTGGAAGAACAGCTTGTCCCCGGGGAGAAAGAAAAAGGGAAAGTAGAAAACCGGGACCCTGCCGACCTTGAGCACCGCGTTCTGTATGCCCCACTCCCCCGGGGCGAGAACCCAGATCTTGGTTGCGTCGATCGAGTAGTTCGGCGGGTCCGCGAGGGAGGAGGTTATTCTGCCCTGCTCCACGACGGTTATCTCCTCCGGGGATCGGGAGAGTCGCCGGCCCCGGACGGCAAACTCCTCATCCTCGGGAGTCTCACCGTCCTGCCGACGGCTCTCCCCGTCAATAAACACCCCGTCCCAGGAGTCGAGGCTGAACTGGAGGGACCTGCCGGTAAAGGTCTCGGTAGTTCCATCTCCCTCGACCGTATAGGTTATGTCGCCGAGGGCGGAGAGGGTGTTGCGCTCCTGATTATAGATAACCTGGTCCGCCGCTATCCGATGGCGCACATCCCCCTCTGCTTCCCGCATCTGCACTATTACCCCACCCCGGAGGACCAGATACTCCTCCTCAGGCGCCTCGAGGGTAAAGTAGCGGGAGCTTCGGGCAGCCTCGATGATGATCTCATTCCCCTCCTCCCGCTCCTCCTCCTCCGGCCGGGGGACGCCGTAGTAGTCGAACAGGCGATCCTCGAGTTCCCGACGTCCTCCCCGGGTGGAAAGGTCGAGGGAGGCGTTCCAGGCGATGAGGTCGCGGAAGCCGGCGGTGAGGATGTCCTGGGCAAGGGTGCGCTCGGTGAGGGTCGTGGTTCTTTCGGAACTCGGGACGTCCTGCCCTGCCTCGGGGGGATCGGCGGGAGGCGGAGCCTCATCCTGGGCCGCGAGGGGCGTGAGGGTGAGAAACGACAGTAGCAGGAGTAACAGGAACGCCCCGGGAGCCGTGAGCGCTCCGCTACGCCGTCGCCTCCTCCCGGGGAGGAATCCCGAGGGCGGGGCGCAGAAACCTGCCGGTGTGGGACCCATCAAAGCTTGCGACCTCCTCGGGTGTGCCGGTTACGACGATCTCGCCGCCCCGGTCGCCCCCCTCGGGGCCGAGGTCGATGAGGTAGTCCGCCTGCTTGATGACATCCAGATTGTGTTCAATGAGGACAACCGTGTTTCCCTTGTCCGCCAGAACCGCAAGCACCTCCATCAGCTTCTTTACATCGGCGAAATGGAGGCCCGTGGTCGGCTCATCGAGGATGTAAAAGGTGTTGCCGGTGCTCCGCTTCGAAAGCTCCAGGGAGAGCTTTACCCGCTGTGCCTCCCCCCCGGAGAGGGTGAGGGCCGACTGACCCAGTTTTACGTAGTCGAGGCCGACCGCCATCAAGGTGTCGAGGCGGCGCTTGATCTGCGGGATATTCTGAAAGAATTCCGCCGCCTCTTCAACACTCATCTCCAGTACTTCGTAGATGTTCTTTCCCTTGTACCGAATATCGAGGGTCTCCCGGGTAAACCGCTTGCCGTGACAGACATCACAGGTGACATAGACGTCCGGGAGAAAGTGCATCTCGATCTTGAGGGTTCCTGCTCCCTGGCACTGCTCGCACCGGCCGCCCTTGACGTTAAAGGAGAAGCGCCCCGGCTTGTATCCCCTCGCCTTTGCCTCCGGCAGGCCGGCAAAGAGCTCCCTGATCGGGGTGAAGAGGTTTGCGTAGGTCGCGGGGTTCGATCTCGGAGTCCGGCCTATCGGGCTCTGATCGATGTTTATCACCTTGTCGATATGCTCGGTTCCGGTAATGGTGTCGTAGGCGCCCTCCTCCTCGTGTCCCCTGGTTACCCTGTTGACGAGGGCGGGATAGATGAGGTCCGACAGGAGTGTGGACTTACCCGACCCCGAAACACCGGTGATTACGCTCAAGGTCCCCAGGGGGATCGAGGCGGTTATCCCCTTCAGGTTGTGCTCCCGACAGCCGGAAATCGACAGATAGTTGCCGTTGCCCCGGCGCCGCTGTTCCGGTACAGGCATGGTGAGCTTTCCCGCGAGGTACTGACCGGTGAGACTCTCCTCCCGCTCCATCACCTCCTCCGGGGGGCCCTGGGCGACGACCTGCCCGCCATGGACACCCGCACCCGGACCGAGGTCGACTATGTAATCCGCGTCCCGGAGGGTCTGTTCGTCGTGCTCGACAACCACAAGGGTGTTTCCTATGTCCCGGAGATGAAAGAGGGTGTTCAACAGCCGCTCGTTATCCCGTTGGTGGAGTCCGATAGTCGGCTCGTCGAGGATGTAGAGAACCCCGGTGAGCTGACTGCCGATCTGTGTTGCCAGACGGATGCGCTGCGCCTCACCCCCGGAGAGGGTGCCGGCGTTTCGGTCGAGGCTGAGGTAGTCGAGGCCGACGCTCATCATAAAGGTGAGACGAGCGACGATCTCCTTGAGGATCTCCCCGGCGATCTGCCGCTCCGTGTCACTGAGGGTGAGTTTGTTAAAAAAACGAAGGGCGTCGTTGACGGACATCGATGAGAGTTCATGGATGTTGCGCTTCTCGATGAGGACGTGGAGCGCCTCCGGGCGCAGTCGCTTTCCCTGACACTCGGTACAGATCCGTTCCCTCATGAACCCCTCGAGCCACTCCCGTATACCCGAGGAGGGGGACTCCTTGTACCGCCGGTTGAGGTCGGCGATGATCCCGTCGAACTGCTTGGTGTACTCGTAGCGCCCCGAGTTGTCCCGATTGATGTAGGTTACCGCCACCGGCTCCCTGGTGCCGTAGAACAGCGCCTTGAGAACCCCTTCCGGCAGCTCTCCGAGGGGGGTGTTGAGATCGAAGTCGAGGTGCTCCGCGAGCCCTTCGAAGAGTGCCCGGTTCCAGTTCGAGGTCGGCTTGTAGGGCAGAAGCCCTCCCTCCTCGTAGGAGAGCTCCGGGTTCGGCATGATCAGCTCCGGGTCAAACTCCCTGGTCGTCCCGAGGCCGGAGCAGGCGGGACAGGCACCGAAGGGGCTGTTGAAGGAGAAGAGCCGCGGCTCGAGTTCGGGAAAGGTGAGGTTGCTGTCGCTGTAGGCGTAGTGCTGGGAGAAGGAGCGCTCCACGGAGCTGCCCGATGCGTCGTGAAGGATGGTGACAACGCCGGAGGCGGTCTCCAGGGCGGTCTCCACGGACTCCACGATCCGCTTTCGATTTTCCTCGGTAACCTTGAGTCTGTCGACAACGATATCGATGGAGTGCTTTCTCTTCTTGTCGAGCTCGATCGACTCGTCGAGGGAGATAACCTCCCCGTCTACCCGGGCGCGAACGAAGCCCGCCTTCCTCGCGTCTTCGAGGATCTTCTGGTGCACCCCCTTCTTTCCCCGGACCACCGGCGCGAGGACCATGATCCTGGCGTTCTCAGGGTAGGAGAGGATGGCGTCGGTTATTTCGTCGATCGTCTGCTTCTTGATCTCCTCACCGGTCTTTGGATCGTGCGGAACGCCGATCCGGGCAAAGAGGAGGCGATAATAGTCCCAAATCTCGGTGATCGTCCCCACCGTGGAGCGGGGGTTCCGGTTTGTCGTCTTCTGCTCGATGGAAATCGCCGGGGAGAGCCCCTCGATGTAGTCGACGTCGGGCTTATCCATCCTGCCGAGAAACTGCCGGGCGTAGGCGGAGAGGGACTCCACGTAGCGCCGCTGTCCCTCGGCAAAGATCGTGTCGAAGGCGAGGGAGGACTTGCCCGAGCCGCTGAGGCCGCTTATTACGATAAACTTGTCCCGGGGCAGGTCGAGATCGATGTTCTTGAGGTTATGCTCCCGGGCACCTTTGATAATTAGTCGTTTCATGGCGCGAGGTGAAGCTACGCAATAGCCGGAAGAAATTCAACGGTTCTTGCCGCCCCGGGGCCTCGGGATTAGTATGACCAGAATGAACAGCGGCAATCGTGAGAGCGCCTTCGAACTCTTTTACCGCAACGGCTGGGTCTACCTCGCCGTTCAACCGGTGGACCGGCGCAGGCGCCGGGTCTATCCGGAGGAGGTGGCAAACCGGATGCGCCTCCTTGGCATGCCCAGGGTGCGCTCGAGCCGTCTTGTCGAGGTGATCGAGGAGGCGTCGGGCGAGCCGGAGCCCCTTGTGGAGTGGAAGGAGGGGTACCGCCTCGCCTCGGTGGTCACCGTCACCATCGGCGAGGATGAGATGAGCGCCGCGGTTCACCTGACCGCCCCGAAAAAGGGCGCCGCCCCGCCGGAGGCGGAGGAGATCGAGAGCGCTCTCGCCGCGGCGGGGGTGACCTTCGGGGTTGACCGCGAGGCGGTAAGGAGGCTCATCGAGGAGGGACGCTACGAGGAGGAGGTTGTTGTAGCCCGGGGGAGGGAGCCGGTACGGGGACGGAGTCGGCAGGTGGAGTACCTGTTCGAGCTTAATCGCGGAAAGCCGTACCTCGAGATGGCCTTTGGCCGGATCAACCTCAAGGAGCTCAACTTCATCGACAACCGTAAGAAGGGGGAGCTTATCGCCAGGCTAAAACCCCCGGTAGAACCGGTGGACGGCAAAACCGTAACCGGCACCACCATGCCCGCGAGCCGGGACGACCGGGTGACGACGATCCCCGCCGGGGAGAACACCGTTCTCTCCGAGGACGGGAGCGAGCTTTTCGCCGGAGCAGACGGAAACGTCCGATTCCGGAACGAGAAGGTGATCGTCGAGCCGGTGGTGAGCGTCAAAAACGTCAACTACGAGACCGGAAACATCCATTTTGACGGGTCGGTTGTTATAGAAGGCAGCGTAGCCGACGGTTTCGTCGTTGAAGCGGGGGGAAACATACAGGTGGGCCAGGGAGTCGGCCGGGCGACCCTGAAGGCCGGGGAAAACCTGCTGCTCCAGACCGGGATCAACGGAAACAACGAGGGTGTCCTCGAGTGTGGAGGAAACCTCTTTGCCCGGTATATCGAGAGTTCCACCGTCACCTCCAGGGGAAACATATTTGTGGAAGAGGCGGTTATGCACTCCTTCCTCTCCGCCCGGGGTCATCTGATTCTCAACGGCCGTCGGGCTGAAATCATCGCCGGAGAGGCGGTGGTCGGGGGGAGTGTCTGGTGCAAGAAGCTCGGCAACATCTACGACACCGCTACCTCCGTCGCCGCGGGGGTCCCGCCGCAGCTGTTCGAGGCTTACCGGGGCGCATCCCTCGAGCTTCGCACCACCGAGGAACGGGCGGGAGAGACGGAGTCGAACCTCGAGCGTCTCGAGAGCGCCATACGGGAGGGGCACCGGGAGGAGAAGTTCCTCCAGGCTCGGGAGCAGCTTCAACAGGAGCTTTCCGATCTCAACCGCCGCGCCCTGGAGCTGCGAAAACGGGTGCCCGGCCTCCGGGATCAGCTGATTCCCTCAAAGGCGAGTGTGGTGGTAGTGGAGGATACGATCTTCCCCGGTGCGGTAGTCACCTTCGGCCGCTACGAGTACCGTCCCTCCCGTAAGGGGGCGCGAAAGACGGTCCTCCGGGCGGGACACGCAGGGATTCAGGAGAGCGGCTACGACCTCCGGGATCCGCCGCAGATTGTCTTCGACGAGCTCCCCTGCGGGGAGGAGGAGCACGGTTGACCTGCGCCCGCCGGGGCTATACAGTTTTTTCGTGACACCCCGGGATTCTTTCTTCTCCATCTACTCCCACGGATTCATTCGGGTAGCGATATGTGTTCCGATGATCCGGGTTGCCAATCCCGCCGCCAACCTCCGGGAGACGCTCACCCTCGCCCGGCAGGCGGAGGAGCGAGGCAGCGCCCTCGCCCTCTTTCCGGAGCTTGGCTTGTCCGCCTACACCAACGAGGATCTCTTCCATCAGGACGCGCTCCTCGAGGCGGTGGAGCGGTCGATCGAGTCACTCTGCGAGGAGAGCCGGGAGCTGAGAACGGTTCTCGTCGTCGGCGCCCCGGTGCGCTCGGAAAACAAGCTGTTCAACGCTGGTATCGCGATCCACAGGGGTCGGATTCTCGCGGTGACCCCGAAAACCTATCTGCCCAACTACCGGGAGTTCTACGAGAAGCGGCAGTTTACCTCCGGAAGCGTTGCAACCAGGGATGAGGTGCACCTCGCCGGACAGCGCGCCCCCTTCGGAAGCGATATCCTCATAACCGCCCGGGGGATGGAGGAGTTCACCTTTCATATGGAGATCTGTGAGGATGTCTGGGCGCCCATACCACCGAGTTCCTACGCCGCCCTCGCCGGCGCCACCCTCCTGACCAACCTCTCCGCAAGCAACATCACCATCGGCAAGGCGGAGTTTCGAAAGAGTCTCGCCGGCGGGCAGAGCGCAAAGACGATCTCCGCCTACCTCTACTCCGTCGCCGGTCCCGGGGAGTCGACAACGGACCTCGCCTGGGACGGGGACGCCCTGATCTACGAAAACGGCAACCTCCTCGCCGAGGCGGACCGGTTCTCCCCGGAGAGCCAGCTCATCACCGCGGATATCGACCTCGAGAGGCTTATCCAGGACCGGATGCGGATGACAAGCTTCAACGACGCCGTCGGTTTTCACAAGGAACGGGTCGAAGGGTTCCGCCGGGTCGCCTTTGACTTCCTACCCCCGGAGGGGCCGCTGCGGTTGCAGCGGGATATCAGGCGGTTTCCCTACGTCCCCGCCTCCCCGGAGAGCCGGGATGAGCGCTGTTACGAGGCGTATAACATCCAGGTCCAGAGTCTGCTCCAGCGTCTTCGTTTCTCACGGATCGAGAAGGTAGTGATCGGCGTATCAGGAGGGCTCGATTCGACCCACGCTCTCATCGTAGCGGCAAAGACGATGGACCTCCTCGGCTTGCCGCGATCCAACGTCCTCGCCTACACGATGCCCGGCTTCGCCACCAGCAGCGAGACCCTCTCCAACGCCTGGGAGCTGATGAACGCCCTCGGCGTCACGGGAGAGGAGATCGATATCCGCCCCTCCTGCATGCAGATGTTCGCGGATATCCGCCACCCCTTCGCCCGGGGTGAGAAGCTCTACGACATTACCTTCGAGAATGTGCAGGCGGGAGAGCGCACCTCCCACCTCTTTCGCCTCGCGAACGCCCGAGGCGCCCTGGTCCTCGGAACCGGTGACCTGAGCGAGCTCGCCCTCGGCTGGACCACCTACGGGGTCGGCGACCACATGTCTCACTACAACGTCAACGCCTCGGTTCCCAAGACCCTCATCCAGTATCTCATACGGTGGGTCGCGGGGAGCGGGGATTTCGGCGAAGGGACAAATCGCGTGCTCCGCAAGATTCTGGAGACCGAAATCTCCCCGGAGCTGATCCCCGGGGAGCCGGGAGAAGACGCCGGTCCCGCCCAGCGTACGGAGGCGACAATCGGACCCTACTGGCTCCAGGACTTCAACCTCTACTATCTCAGCCGCTTCGGATTTCGGCCGAGCAAGGTCGCCTTCCTCGCCTATCACGCCTGGGCGGACCCCTCCCGGGGCCTCTGGCCGGAAGAGATAGCCGAACAGGCGCGCCTCGGTTACGACCTCGGGACGATCAAGAGGTGGCTGAGGTTCTTTGTCGAACGTTTCTACGGCAGGACCCAGTTCAAGCGCAGCTGTGTTCCCAACAGTCCAAAGGTCGGAAGCGGCGGCTCCCTCTCGCCCCGGGGAGACTGGCGAGCGCCGAGCGACAGCGACCCGACGGTCTGGGTCGAGGAGCTCGAGGCGAATGTGCCGGAGTAGCCCGGCAACTCACGGCGCGAGAAATCGTCGAGCCCGCTGAGACCAGCTCCCGCCGTCCTCGAGGCTTGCAAGGCTCTCCATAACCGCTTGAGAGGCTCCGGAGCGAGGGCGGTAGAGTTCCGCCGCGAGGGCGAGATCATAGAGCGCCTTGTAGACGCCCGACTCCCGCAGATAGGTGCGAATTACCCGATCCCGACGGATCACCTCGTGAAACCGGGGAACCGAGTCGAACTCGTAGTCGAAATTCCGCTCCCGATACGCCGCAATCGCCTCGGAGTAGATCTTGACCACCCCGAACAGCGCGTGATCGAAGGCCGCGTCCCGGCGGCCCCGGAGGTAGTGCTCCGCGAGACGGAGGTGCGCATCGGTGCTGAAGGGTTCCTCGAGGCGATAGAGAAGGAGGAGCCGGTCGAGGCCATCCTCAAAGAGAAGCTCCCGCATCTGGGTCTTCGTGGACTCCTGGTCGGGATCGGAAAAGATCGTGTCCTCGGCGACGATCTCGAGGAGGACCTCCTCATACCGGGAGGGCTGCGCTATCCTGTAGAGCTCCGCAAGCTCGAGACGCGCCTGATGGGAGAGACCAGGAGGGTCGAACTGATCCTCCTGATCGAGAGCTTGCTCATAAAACCGGACAGCGAGGAGCGGGTCCCCCTGGGCGTTGTAGACCCTGGCGATACCGAGTTCCGCCTCGGGCATCACCCCCGCCTCGGCGAGGGCGTCCTGGTAGCTTCGCAGGGCGTCGCTGAACGCCCCCTCCTCGAACTGGAGGTGGCCCCGCTCCAGGAGGAGCCACGCCGGCGGATCCTCACCGCTCTGGGCGCCGGCTTCACCCGCAAGGAGGAGCATCGCGACTGGTAGCAGCAGGGAGACAAACGCTTTCATCACCACTCCGGATACGAAAAAAGGGGGCACCCCTCGAGGGCGTCCCCTTATGTTATCGGCCTTTTTGACCCCCCCTTCAAGGGAGAGGGAGCCGTCTTTGAAGCGTCAGCCGGCGATCTGGAGAAGGAAGACCATCACGAAGAGGGCGACCGTCTCGACCAGACCGAGAACGATAATGTAGTTACCAAATCCCTTGCCGGTTTCCGCCAGGGCGTCGGAGGAGACCGCCGCGGCCTTTCCCTGGAACCAGGCGGACATTCCGATCGCAAGCCCCCCGAGAACTCCGGCGCCCAGAAGGAGCGCGGCATCCATCGAGTCCCTCGCATCGTTGAGGGCGTTCATCAGGATAAACCCGTAAATCGTCTGTGTGAGCGGAGCGCCCACAAACGCCACCAGAAGGAAGGGAGCGGGTTTGTTCTGGACAAAACACTTCTTCCACGCACCAACCGCCGCCATTCCCGCGCTACCAGCGCCGAGGGCGGACCCGACCGCAGCCAGCGCGAGGGCTGCACCAACACCTATTAAACCCCAGTTCATGTGACTCTCTCCTTATCCTTACGCAGTCTTATGTTTCTGAAACGGCGTGTAGGGGACGCCGGTCCATTCCATTCCGAGATGGCCCGAAAACTCGAGCATGTTGAGGCGAACACCGTGGACCACAACCGAAAGAGCGGCCATGCCGAGGTTGAGGGTGTGCCCCAGGATCAGTATTGTCGCCGCCGCGACAATGCCGCCGACGCCACCCACGCCCTCTCCCACTCCCGCGGCCATGGAGTTGAAGCTCTCGGCGATTCGCAGGGAGGCGAGGCCGACGGCGTAGAGACGGATGTATGAAATGATGTCCGAGAAGGCGCTCACCCCGTCGAGAAAGACGGTGATAAAGTTGGCCAGCGCCTTGAAGACCCCGACAAAGAAGTTCTGACCCTCCTCCTGGTTGGAGAAGAGAAAGACCGCGCCGATGCCGCCACCCATCAGATAGAGGGCGAACTCAGGTATACCCTCGACCCCCAGGACGATGTTGAGGACCAGAAAGTAGAGCCCGAGTACCACGGCGAACCAGCCGACCTCGGCAAAGGCGGCTATCCTCGGCTTTGTCTTGAGCTTGCGAATCACGTTCCAGGTGTGGGCGAGTCCGAGCTGTACGGTACCGATGATAAAGGTCATCCACTGTACGTTGTAGTTGCTCTCGGGATTCTGCGCGGCGATCGGCTCGATAATCAGATCCCTGAGGATCGGGAGCTCCGCGAAGCCGGCGTAGCCGAACCAGTTTCCCGTGATCGCCCCCCAGACAATTGTTGCACCGCTGAGGAGCGCCAGAAGAAGCTGCCCGAGGGCGAGGGGCTTCTTTTTTCGCTTCGTCGAAAGTATCGAGACTGCCGTGCCCCCGAGCAGTATGAGCCCGTAGCCGCCGTCTCCGATAATCATCGCGAAGAAGATGGTGAAAAAGAGCAGAAACCAGAGGCTGATATCGATCTCACCGTAGCCCGGCACGGTTCCGAGCATGTCGAAAACCGGCTTGACTATCTGCACGCTCTTCGGATTCTTTACCTTCGTGGGAACATCGTCCCCAGGCTCGGGATCCCGAATCAGGATACCCCACCCCGCCTCTTTCGCGAGCTTTCTGAAATCTTCAACACTCTCAGCCGGGGCAAACCCGGTAAGCCAGGAGAGGCCCTCCTCCCGCGGCATCCCCGCCCGGACCCGCTCGAACTCGAGATCGTCGCCGATCTCCCGGAGCGCGCTCTCCAGTAGCGCCTTCTCAGGGATGATCCGGCGAATGGAGCTGTGCGCCTTCTCGATGCTCTCGTCGATCGCGGCAATCTCCCTCTCGATCGAGGCGGGGCCCGCCTCCGGGAGGCTCACATACTCGGTGATCGGAAGCTCCTCCCCCTCAAAGGCAAAGGCGAGAAACCGGACCAGCGCCTTGGAGCGGCTGATCTCCACGTGGTGGGGAAAGGAGAGCTTGTCGAAGTCCTGCGGCGGCAGCGCCCCGATCCGGACGTCGTACCCCCTCTCCCGAAGCTCCCGGATATCCTCCGGATTGAAGTTCCCCCACGGCTCGAGGCGCTTCAGCTCCCGTTCGAGGCGGTCCCGCTGCTCCGAGAGCTCCCGAATCCTCTCGAGATTCTCGGCGACGGCGGAACCGAGCTCCAGAGCTTTGTCCACGTCCGGGTCAGACGGCGCCTCTCGAGCTTCCGAGCTCTCCTCGCGACGCTCCCCCTCGTAGCTCTCGAGGGTGGAGATCGCGCGCTGAAGGGTCTGGTACTCCTCGGTCAGCTTACGGAGGGAGTCGGTGGGGGCCGGTTGCACCTCGACGTGGAGCAGTCCCGCCTCCCGGAGTCGCTCGAGGGACGCAACCCGCCTTGAGTCGAGGACCACGAGAGAGATCTTTTTCATTGCTACGATCATGCGCTCGCTCCAACAACCTTGTTCTTCGCGATCTTTCCCCGAACAACCGCGGCGGTCTCCTGGTCACCCAAATAGATCCTGATCCGCCTGATGTTCTCCTGGGTCTCGGGGATCTTTACCTTCTCAAAAAGGTTGACCCGCTGGGTGGTAATGCGCAGCTCCTCAGCCAACAGCTCCCGCTGCCGCTGCAACACCCGCAACTGCGCCTCCCGCTTGAGCAGCTCCTTGAGCGTCTTGACCCCCTCGTCCACCCATAAGGGGGTGTCAAAGAGGTTATAGCTCACAGGGGCGAAGGTGAGCGATCGGAATACCGGGATATCGATACCGGCGATGTTGCCGACGTCCGTCTCCAGATCCGTGATCTCCACGAGAGAGGCGACATCGACATCCTCACCGAAGACGGCAATCCAGCGCTCGAGCCCCTTTCGCAGCTCGTCGCGCTCCTTCACCATCCGCTTTTCCTCCTGCTCTACCTGGCGTATGACCATCTGCAGCTGCTGCTTTTTTAGCTGCAGGGTGGGCAGGTAGCGCTTGAACCGCTTGAGCATGTCCTTTTGCCGCTTGAGCTCGTTCTTTGTGAGCTTTACAGTCGCCATAGGTTACGCCGACTCCTCCTCTGTGTGCTCCTTAGGCCAGAAACGGTCGATCAGCTCGCTTTTCAGACCTGTCTCACTCGGTTCGAAGCAGTCTGCGAGGATCTTCCAGCCGAGGTCGAGGGCGTCCTCCAGGGAGATGTTGACCCGCAGGTCCATCATCTGCTCCTCGAACAGCTGCCCGTATTTCAGGAGCTTCTGGTCCCAGTCGGTCATCCGGAATCCCATGGACTGCTTCTCCACCGACTCCCGATAGGAGGCGAAGAGCTTGATCATACCGTCCATCAGAGCGCGGTGGTCGTCCCGGGTGTCCTTGTTGACCTGCTGTTTGAGCCGGGAGAGGGAGCCGAACGGCTCGATCCGGCCGTTTCGGAGGTAGAACTGTCCCTCGGTGATGTAGCCGGTGTTGTCCGGGACCGGGTGGGTAACGTCATCGCCGGGCATCGTCGTCGCCGCGAGGGTTGTTATGGAGCCGGCACCCTCGAAGTCGACCGCCTTCTCGTAGCGGGCGGCGAGCTGGCTGTAGAGGTCGCCGGGGTAACCGCGGTTCGAGGGAACCTGCTCCTGGGTAATGGCGATCTCCTTCATCGCGTCGGCGAAGTTGGTCATATCCGTGAGGAGAACGAGAACCCGCTTGCCGTCGAGGGCGAACTTCTCGGCGACCGCGAGGGCCATGTCCGGGACCAGGAGCGCCTCGACCACCGGGTCCGAGGCGGTATGCACGAAGAAGATGGTCCGGGAAAGCGCTCCACCCTCCTCGAGGGTGTCCTTGAAGTAGAGGTAGTCGTCGTACTTCAGACCGATGCCGCCGAGAATGATCAGATCCACCTCCGCCTGCATCGCGATCCGGGCGAGGAGTTGGTTGTACGGCTCCCCGGAAACGGAAAAGATCGGCAGCTTCTGGGACTCCACGAGGGTGTTGAAGACATCGATCATCGGAATGTTGGTCCGCACCATGTTACGGGGAATGATCCGCTTTGCCGGGTTTACCGATGGGCCACCGATCTCGATCATGTTCTCCTCGAGGGTCGGCCCGTTATCCCGGGGACGTCCGGAGCCGTCAAATATCCGGCCGAGGAGATTCTCCGAAAAGGAGACCTTCATTGGATACCCGAGGAATCGCACCTCGTCTCCCGTGGAAACGCCCCGACCGCCGGAGTAGACCTGCAGGGAGATCGTGTTGCCCCGCATCTGGATAACCTCGGCGAGGGATTCCCCGTGCTTGGAGGAGACCAGGGCGAGGTCACCGTAACGGACCCCCGTGGCCTCGACGGTGATGACGTTTCCCTGAATCGACTGAATTCGGCTGTATACCTTCTGCATTCTTCTCTCCTGACCTACTCTGCGTCCCGGGCGAGCTGCTCCGCCCTGCCCTCGTACTGGTCGAACCTCTCGCTGATGAGCTCGTTGAGACCTTCTTCCACCTTTTTGAACTCCTCGCTCTCCCACTCAGATCCATTGAGGTCGATAAAGCGCTGACGAAGGTTGTTGAAGTAGTCCCGCGCCTCGTCTTTGGATGAGATCTTGAACGTTCCGCCGAGCACTTTGAACAGAAGTTTGAAGCAGTACCGTTGCCGGTCGGTGTCCACCGACGCGTCGACCGGGTCAAAGGCGTTCTGCTGCAGGTAGACCGCGTCGAGGAGCTCCCCCTTCTGGTAGACAATGTAGTCGTCGAGACTCGTCCCCTCCTCGCCGACAACCTTCATCATCTGATCGACTTCGTTACCCTGAAACAGGATAGCCCGGGCGTACTCGGTCATCTCCGGTTGCACCAGGCCGGCGTACTTGCTCCAGCTCTCGAGGGGATCGATGGAGGGGTACTTACGGGCGTCGGAACGCTCCCGGGAGAGACCGTGGAAGGCGCCGACAACCTTGAGGGTCGCCTGGGTAACCGGTTCCTCGAAGTTACCACCCGCGGGACTGACGGTGCCGCCGATGGTCACAGAGCCGGTGGTGCCGTCTTTGAGGCGCACAACACCGGCTCGCTCGTAAAAGCCGGCGATGGTCGACTCCAGGTAGGCGGGAAACGCCTCCTCCCCGGGGATCTCCTCGAGGCGGCCGGACATCTCACGCATCGCCTGGGCCCAGCGGGAGGTACTGTCGGCGAGAAGCAGAACCTGCAGCCCCATCTGTCGGTAGTACTCCGCCATTGTTACCGCGGTATAGACCGACGCCTCCCGGGCGGCTACGGGCATGGAGCTGGTGTTACAGACAATAACCGTACGCTCCATCAGGGACTTGCCGGTCCTCGGGTCGGTAAGCTCGGGAAACTCCCGAAGGGTTTCCACAACCTCTCCCGCCCGCTCGCCGCAGGCGGCGATGATAACAATGTCAACCTCCGCGTTCCGGCTGGTGATCTGCTGGAGTACGGTCTTGCCGGCACCGAAGGGGCCGGGAATGCAGTAGGTACCGCCGAGGGCGACGGGAATGAAGGTGTCGATGATGCGAACCTTGGTTACCATCGGCTTTTCCGGCTTGAGCCGTTCGGCGTAGTTGGTGATGGCGCGCTTGACAGGCCAGGTAAAGCTCATGGTGAGCTCGTGGCTCCGCCCATCCCTGTCCTCGAGGGTTGCGATCGTATCATCGATGGTGTACTCGCCCTTATCGGCGATCTTTTTCACGGTAAACTCACCGCGAAGCCCGAAGGGAACCATGATCCGGTGCTCGAAAATCCCCTCGGGCACGGTACCGAGGGTGTCCGCGGCGGTGAGGGTGTCACCGACCTGCGCCTTCGGGGTGAAGGCCCACTTCTGTTCCCGCGGGAGGGGCGAGAGGTAGAGGCCGCGCTGGAGGAAGAAGCCGGACTGTTCGGCAAGCTCGTTCAGCGGGTTCTGGAGGCCGTCACAGACAGTCGTAAGCAGCCCCGGTCCGAGCTCGACGGCGAGCAGCTCCTCGGAGAACTCCACAGGGTCCCCGACACCGATACCTCGGGTCATCTCGAAGACCTGGACCTCCGCGGTGTTGCCCCGGATTCGGATCACCTCCGATTTGAGCAGGCTCTCGTCGGGGAGCTTGATGTAACCCACCTCATTCATGGCAACCTGGCCATCGACCTCCACACTAACCATGTTGCCGTTGATTCCGACAACTTTCCCGGTCGCTGCACTCATCTATGCTTCTCCATTCCCTTGTTCCGACTGTTCTATCCCTTCGAACTGCTCCGCTAACCGGCTGTACTGCTCCTCAAAGGAGTCCACTCCCCTGTCCTGGTTCATGGTTCCGAACCGATCAGCGAGCTGCAGGCGAAGGTAGTATATGAGTAGTTTTTCAACGTTAAAGAAACGACCAACTTCCAACTCGTCGAGGAGCGCCCACTGGGCGCGGATGAGAGCCTCCTCCGCCCGATAGGGATTCTCGGCGTTGAGCGCCTCCCTCGCCCGGGCCATCGCCTCGGGCTCGGTGGTGCCGGTCTCGCCCCGGTCGTCGAGACGCAGATGCTCCTCGAGTTCCCACTCGAGCCGGGCGGCGCGCTCCTTGGCGAGGACGTTTCGCAGGGCGACGACGAACCGGGCGTAGCTGAGGTAGGCGCCGGGCATGTTGCCGAACTCCCCGGGGGGATCGATTGTCGCCCGTTTGAGATAGCTCAGGTCTTCAGCAGTGAGCTGCTCCTCCATGAAGCTCAGGAAACTCCCGGGAGAGTGGTATGAGGACTCCTCGAGGGAGAGGCTCGGGAGGGATGCAACGGCGTAATAGTACTCGGCCATTTAGCTTCCGCTGTGCTGCTTGAGGATCTCCGCGAGACGGGGGCCGACAAAGGCGGAGAGCATCTCGGCGATGCCGTGATCGCTGAAGTCGTAGTAGGCGGAGCCGTCTTTTGTACTGATCCGGAACCCTGCGCCGACGGAGGAAACCGGCTTGATCTCTACACCCTTTTTGACCGCGTCCCTGAGGCGAGCTTTCAGGCCGCTCTCGACGTTCTTCTGCTCTTTCTCCGGCAGAAGAATCTCGAGATCCGCGAGTTTGGACTCATCCCAGCTGCTCAGGGCGGCGACAATGGCGTCGGCAAGTTTGTCTCCCGAGAGAGCCTCACCGGTCGCCTCGTTAATCACCCGGTCAAAGAGCTTTTCGATCTCCGAGCGGACCGAGAGAACCAGATCCCGCCCTGCCTGCTCCAGAGCCGCCTTGCCCGAGGCTTCCTGCTTCTCCGCCTCCTGCTTAGCCTTTGAGACGATCGATTCAGCCTCCTTCTTGGCCTCCTCGATGATCGACTTCGCCTTGGAGTTCGCGTTCTCGATGATCTCCTGCTTCCGCGCCTCGGCGCTCTTTACGCCTTCGCTCTTTATCGTATCGATGATTTCCTGTAACTGGGTGTCCATACTCGTCCTGTTCCTCGCAGAGGGGTTAGATAATTTAGTAGCGATAGTGTAGCTACAGACATTTGCAGAATCAAGGGTAACCTTTCCGCGGCTATAGTATCGAGGGTACGTCGCTTGTACGCAAGCAAAAATATCGGCAATTCTCTAAACTGTCCCGAGGCTTAGATCGCCGACGATCTTGAACAAGCTGCCGTCCCGGCGCACCGATAGCTCCCGGTCGGGAAAGTACTTTTTGAGGAGGGAGTCTACCTTCTCGGCGGCGTCGGTGAGGATCTCCTCCTCCCGCTCATCGGTGACGTTGGATAACGTCACCATCTCCACATCAATGACGTAGCCCCGGCCGTGCTCGCTCCCGTAGCCCGGGGAGAAGCTCGCCCCGATGTTGAACAGTCCGTCGTGGCTCTTACTGGAGGTTTTGCCTCTCTTCGGACGCGCCGGATGCAGGGGGTACTCCCCGCCGTAGCGCTCCTCGAGGTAGTCGTCCACCTCGTCGAACAGCTGTTTCAGTTTTTTCTCGAAGCTCCTCAGGCTGT
>JBKHDM010000045.1:0-23926 GCA_046541355.1 Spirochaetaceae bacterium | reverse complement strand
CCGCCGTCGGGACCGGGTATCGGTGATACGCCGAAGGCTTCGTTAAAAGCGTCGGGAGTATCCATGCCTGCCTCCCTGGCGTAGTTGAAGAACCAGGAACCGACAACGCCCATCGCGTAGGCGCCGTTGGCGACGCCCCGGTCGTTATCGTCGGCGGAGGCGGACAGAACGTCCTCGGGGGTGACACCGGATTCGATCAGCTCCTGATAGAAGCGGCCCGCCTCGATACCCGCATCGCTGTTGAACGCCGCCCGACCGTTGTCAACGATCGATCCGCCGGCGCCCCAGAGAAAGGAGTACCATCGATTCGGCGTGTGCTCGGAGCTGCCGCCGGGCACCATCATGCCGTAGACACCTGGAGGGTCGTTGACCTCCTCGGCAAACTCGAGCAGCTCATCCCAGTCTGACGGGCCGACCTCGGGATCAAGCCCTGCCTCCTCAAAGAGCGCCTTGTTCCAGACCAGTACACGCAGATCGGTGTTCATAAAAACCGAGTAGGTGTCCCCGTCCCAGGAACCAGCTTCCTGGAAGTTGGGCAGGATGTCCTCATACTCATCCCATTCGGCGACATACTCGTCGATAGGCTCGAGCAGTCCCGCCTCTACCATCTCACCGAGAGCAACGGAGTCGACCATCGCGACGTCAGGACTCTCGTTGGCGGCGGCGGAGTTGAGAAACTTGGACTTTACATTGCCTCCACCCTGTTGCACGTCAAAGACTACCGTGACGTTCGGGTACCGGGATTCGAGCTCCGCCTTGGCGGCCTCGAAGGGTGAGTCGTCAGACCCGACGGTCCAGTGACCGACGAGTACATTTAGCTGGATCTCCTCGTTTTCTGCTTCTTCCTCCGCTGCTCCACCGGCAAAAAGCGGGGTGGCGAACAGAAGAACGAGAACAGCCGTGAGTGTAAGCGTGCGTTGCATGCAGTGCACCTCCTCTGTCATATCAGCATACCATTTATAACAAAATCAGCTGACAAAAATTGCGGCTATTTCTTAAATCACTATCGTTTAGACATTTAGCCTCTGTTAGGTCACCACGGTAATTGTTATAACATTGATTGACACGAAGGGGATCCCGATGTACCATGCCACGGATGCCCAAGCGCGAACCTGTCTATCAGTCGATTCTTGCCGAGCTCAAGAGACGCATACTGGACGGCGCCTACCCCGAGGGCACCCAGGTGCCGACGGAGCAGGAGTGGGCGCGGAGCTTCGGGGTGAGCCGTATCACCTCCCGGAACGCCCTCGATCAGGCGGCCCGGCAGGGGCTGATCGACCGCTACCCCGGCCGCGGATCCTTTGTCCGCAAAGGTGCGCAGCGGATCCTCTCTCAGGAGCGACGGGGCAAGCACCGGGTGATCGGTATCATCCAGCCGGATCTCTCGGACACCTTTGGTCTCGAGTTCTTCCGTCACCTCCAGTCCTTAACCCACGAGGAGGGGATGCTCACCACGACGGGGATATCCAAGGACAGCAGAGAGCTGGAAAACGAGCTGATAAGCGAGTTTCTCGACGCAGGGGTCGAAGGAATGGTGGTAAAACCGGTTCATAACGAAACCTTCAACAACCAGATTCTCCAGCTGATCATCGACGGCTATCCGATCGTTCTCCTCGACCGCTATCTCCGGGATGTCTCCTGCGCAAACGTCGTTTCCGACAATATCCAGGGTGCCTACAAGGGGATGAGCTACCTCTACTCTCTCGGACACCGACAAATCGGGGTCCTCTCCAGACCTATCGGCACCACCACAGCCCTCCTCGACCGACAGCAGGGGGTGATGCAGGCGGTTATGGAGCACGGAGCGCGACTGAAGGAGGAGTGGTTCCTCCGGGACCTCCCGGACGACACCGAGCACGAGCCGGAGGAGATGGCCGCACTCCACAGACGCGTGCGGACCTTTCTCACCGATCACCCGGAGGTTACAGCTCTGTTCTGCCTCAAGCACGTCTTCGTTCCTACCGTCGAGCTGGTCGCCCACGAACTCGGCCGCTCGATTCCCGAAGAGCTCTCCCTGATCAGCTTCGACTCCCCGATTCGCTCTAGTCGAAGGATCAAACCGTTGACCCATCTTCGGCAGAACGAGAGGCAGATGGCCCAGGAGGCGCTCGCAGCGCTGAAAAAGGCGATGAACGGCGACAGGGATCGTACCGCCCGGACGGTGCCGGTGGATCTGGTGATCGGCGAGACTACCGCCGCCGCGCCGGGGCGAGGGGCGTTGACGCCGCCTCCCCCGCCCTCGGCTCCCTACTCCGCTATGTCCCACTCCCAGTAGTGGCGGTAGATATACTCCTGCAGGCGCGGGTTGGCGCTCGAAAGGAAGAGTGACGCGCTGTCACCGTACTCCTCGAGGTAGCCGCATTTGTTCTCGTCCATCATCATAAAGGCGGTGTAGTCGGAGATTCGGGCGGTCTGGTTGAGGTTGTGCGAGGCGATCACAATGGTGTAGTTCCGGGCGAGCTCGATAATGAGATCTTCGATATGGGCTGAGGTGACCGGATCGAGGGCGGAGGTTGGCTCATCCATGATGAGAACCGTCGGCTCGAGGGCGATGGTGCGGGCTATGCAGAGACGCTGCTGCTGACCGCCTGAGAGGGTGAGAGCACTCCGGTTGAGGTTATCCTTGACGTCCGCCCAGAGGCCCACCTGCTTGAGGGCGTGCTCCACCCGATCCGGGATCTCCTGTTTGTGACCGTGGAGCCGTAAGCCCCAGGCGATGTTGTCCCGGATGCTGGTAGGGTACGGGTTGGGCTGCTGGAATACCATGCCGACCTGCTTTCTCAGCTTGGCCGGATCAACCCGCCGGTCGTGGACGTCGACACCGTTGTAGTAGACCGTTCCTTCCGTACGGCTTGAAGGCAGGAGGTCGTTCATCCGGTTGACCGCTCGAAGCAGGGAACTCTTGCCGCACCCGGAAGGTCCGATAAAGGCGGTTACAGATTGAGGCCGAATCCCCATGGTGATACTGCGAAGCGCCTTGAAGTTGCCGTAGTAGAGGCTGAAGTCTTCAAAGTAGACTGCGCTGTTCTCTTTGTCCGGTAATCCTTGTTCCGATAAGCCTCGTTCCGGTGATCCTTGCATCCTTTCTACCTCTCCCTACTCTGTTCAGCCTGGCGCCGAAGCAGAACCAGGGCGCTGTTTAATCCAAGGGATATGATGAGAAGCAGCACAATCGCCCCGGCCGCGAGGTTTCTGAACCCCTCCTGGTTCCGGGTGGACCAGAAAAATATCTGTACCGGCAGGGCGGTGAACTTCGAGAAAGGGGATGTGGGATTGGTGGCCATGAAGGTTGCCGCCCCGGCCACGATAAGGGGGGTGGTCTCCCCGATCACCCTCGAGACCGCGAGGACCGAGAGGGTCAGGAAGCGCTCGAGCCCGAAAGGCAACAGGCGCATAAAGACGACCTGCCAGCGCCTCGCCCCGACGGAGCTGCAGGCGTATCGGTAGGACATCGGCATCGATTGCAGGACCGTCTGCGCTCCGGTGACCACCGTCGGAAGCGCCACCAGCCCGAGGGTGAGCCCGCCGGTGAGGAGCGTGCGTCCGTCGTCCTGGGCGGTCGCCGCACCAAAAGCTGACCCACCGGTGATCGGCCCGAGAACCTGCACAAAGAAGGCGAGCCCGAGCAAACCGTAAATGACCGGGGGTATGGCCGACAGGTTTCTGATATTTATATTGAGAAAACGGTTAAAGGCGTTCTTCCGGGCGAACTCCTCGAGATAGATCGCCGAGAGAACGCCGACGATGAGGGAGCTTCCCGCTCCGATAACCACGAGCCAGATCGTGCCGATCAGGGCGCTCTGAAAGCCGGAGCGCAGCGGTTGTGTGGCTACCTGCGTTGTGATGGTATCGAGGTTGAGCCAGGAGCGGAAGTAGACGCGATGCGAGGGGAACTGCTCAGTGTGAGCGCTCACAAGCCCCTCAGTAGTCACAGACTCCCAGAGGGTCCAGGTGCGGAAGAGTTCCGGCTCGAGTATCCTCGCCTCGGCGAGATCGATGATCTCCTGTCGACTCCGTTGTGCCAGAGGCTCTTCGAACTCCATGCGCCGCAGCACCCCTGAAGGGAGGTTCTCCTCGAGCAGGAGTAGAAGCTCTTGCGTCCCGAGCTCCTCGAGGCTTTCGGCTCCCGGCGCGACAGCGGAGATGTCTCGGGTGTATCGCACCGCGACGAATCCAAAAGCGTTGTTGAGAATGGAGAGGAGAAAGAACCCAAGGGAAAGCAGAGAGATCGCCGCGGCAGCGTAGGCGAGGGTCCTCAGGGTTGAGCCGGCGAGAACCACCGAGGTCGAGGCGGTACCGGAGCCTCGAAACAGATGCTCCTCGGCGGTACTCACCGGTCGCTCCTGTTAAAGCCGCGGCGGGCGATAAACTCGCTTGTAATGTTCAGGAGAAAGGTAAAGAGGAACAGCAGGATGCCCACGGCGAAGAGGCTCGAGTAATCTATGGTGCCGCGGCTGATGGTGCCCTGGGCGATTCTCAGGATGTAGCCGGTCATGGTCTCGGCGGATTCAAAGGGGTTGAAGGTTAGATTTGGACCAATTCCCGCGGCGAGGGATACGATCACCGACTCGCCGATCGCCCGGGAGGCGGCGGAGAGCCCGGCGACGAGGAGATCAGGCGCCGCCGCCGGCAGGATGCCCTTGAGGAAAGCTTGGGTGCGACGGGCGCCAACCCCGAAGGGGCCATCCTTCAGATAAGGAGGCACCGCCATCAGGGCGTCGAGCCCGAGACTCGCAACCAGGGGGAGCACCAGAAGGCCCACCACCAGCCCGGCGGACAGCAGGTTGTAGATCGAAACCACCTCAGCTCCGAAGATCGTGCGAAGGGCGGGAGTGACAAAACTGAGGGCGAAGTAACCGAAGACGACCGTCGGAACAGACGCGATTACCTCTAAAAAGGCGCGGGCTCCCCGACGCAGCCTCGGGGAGGCGTACTCGTAGAGAAAGAAGGAGAGGAGGAAACCGAGGGGGAGGGCGAAAAGCATCGCGATTCCGACAACCTGGATGGAGGCGAGAACCAGAGGCAGTACGCCGATCCGTCCGGCCACCGGCTGCCATACGGTTGCGGTAAAAAACTCCCGCAGGTCGAACCCGGGTTCGAGGAAAAAGCGACTCGCTTCGCTGAGGAGAAAGTACAGGATGCCAAAAGTGAGGGTGAGGGTGAGGGTTGTCGCAAAGAGGCAGATCACCATTATCACCCGGTCGGAAACGGTCGCCTTTCGCCTGAGGCTTGCGAGGGTCTGTTCAGCGGTTTGCGACCCGGTCGGCAGTTCCATTACCGGAGACTCTCCAACGAATAAGTTGAAAAAACCGTTAAGGTTTTATCAGCAATTGATGAGCGGCTACCAGCGGATCAGGTTGCCGCCGTAGGTCAGACCGGCGCCGAAACCGACGGTCAGCACCAGCGCCCCCCTCTCGAGGAGACCACGCTCCTCCATCTCGGTGAGGGCTATAGGGATCGAGGCGGCGGAGGTATTCGCGTATCGGTCGAGATTGGTGTAAAAGCGCTGTAGAGGAAGGGAGAGCCGCTTCGCCGCCGCCTCGATGATCCGCAGGTTCGCCTGATGCGGGACGATCCAGTCTATCTTTCCTACCGCCCCGGACTCCTGCCCTGCCTCGATGAGCCGGAGCTTAACCGCCTTTGCCGCTAAATCCCGAACGGTTCGCACCAGGGCGTCCACGGCAAAGAGATAGACCTTCTTACCGTCCATGGTCAGCTTCGTCTCCTCTTCCCGCTGCTTTTCGGGATCGAAGGGGTGGCGGGACCCGCCGATCGAGCGTATCAGCGCTGTATCGCCACTGCCGTCGGAGCGGATCGTCGAGGCGAGGATCTCATGGCCGCCGCTGCCGGCAGGCTCGATCAGCGCCGCCCCCGCGCCATCCCCGAAGAGGACGCAGGTTGCCCGGTCATTCCAGTTGGTCAGGGCGCTGAGCTTCTCAGCCCCTACAACAAGCACCCGGCGTGCACTCCCGGAGCCGATCATGCTCGCGGCGACCTCGACGGCGTAGACAAAGCCGGTGCAACCTGCCTGGAGGTCAAACGCCCCGGCTCTGCTGCAACCGAGACGGTCCTGAATGATGCAGGCGGTGGCGGGAAACGGCGCGTAATCGGGAGTGGATGTGGCGCCGATAACCAGGTCCACGCTTTCAGGGTCGATACCCTCCCGATCGAGGAGCTTTCCGGCGGCGAGGATTCCCAGATCGCTTGCGGCCACCTCGTCCCCAGCGAGGCGACGCTCGGCGATGCCGGTGTGGGAGCGGATCCACTCGTCCGAGGTGTCCACGGTCCGACTGAGCTCCTCGTTGGTGACAACCCGTGCGGGAAGGTAGGAGGCGAGAGCTTTGATTGCGCCGTTCATTTCGATCTCGAGTGTACGGCACCCCAGGTTACCGGTCAATAACCGACATTACCTCTCACTCCCCCTCTGTCGGCCTCCCCGCTGTGGCGGTGACGCTCACGGTGGCGACTCCGAGGCGCTGCTCCCACCGCCGCTCCCAGACCGCCAGAGCCGCGAGGAGGAGTCGCGGAAGTGTGATCGCCAGGGCGGGCACCCCGAGGGCGACAAAGAGCAGGGTGTCCTCGAGGAGGCTGTGGGAGATCCCGAGATGGTGGTTGAGCAGATCCCCCTCCTCGGGGCTGACCCTGCCTGAGTCCACCTCGCAGACCAGAACGCCCGCTCCGTAGGCGAGACCGAGGGTGTTGCTCACCACCCAGAGAAAGGCGACGTTTCTGCTCAATCCAAAGAGCTCCATAACCGCACCGAGGCGAGCCGCGATACGCCGGCTGATACCGTAACGCTCGAGAACGGCGACGCTGGTCATCAGCCCGGTTACGATCAGAAGCACCCGGCCTGCGAGACGGAGGCTCTCGAACCCCCAGAGGTAGATCAGTTCTCCCACGCTTTCGGCGTCCAGAGAGGATGCTCCCCCGGCGAGAGCCGGCCCGACCGACTCTACCCAGGAGCCGGTCTCCGGCAAAAGCAGATGGAGGAGGCCGCCTGCGAGAAAGGCGGCGAGGGTGCGCACAAGGAACATGCGCACCACCGGTGTTCCGGTCCGCCGGGTGACGGCGAGCTCCACAAAGTAGTTGTGGGCTATCAGGCAGACCAGGGCGAGAATGGTCATGGAGCGCACCGTAAGGCCGAGACCGGTCATCACCCCGATCGCCGGATAGAGGCTCAAGGTGAGGGAGGTCACAAGGACAAGGGCGGCGCTTCCGGGAAGCCCGATAGCCCGAAAAGGCGCCTCGAGAACCGAAGCGATGAGGGCGACCACCCCGGCGTACTGGAGCAGGGTTACCAGAAGGGAGAAGGGAATCATGATCATCATGAGCCAGGCGAAGGTGCGTAACCCTCTGACAACCCCGACTCCCACGGTGTGGGCAAAGCTCGTCTCGTTCAACTGCTCTCTTAGCTCTTCTGAATCTTTCACTCTCTGATCTTCAGGGACGAAGGGTGGGTCAAAAGGGCATCTCGTCCCTCCGGGATCCCTCAGGGTTCACCTCGTCCGCCGCCTCGGTAAGCTCAATGATCCCGTCCACCACCGCGCCCTCCACTACAAAGAGCGTACCCCTCACCGGCGCCGGCTCCTCGTCGAGGAGGCAGCGGAAGCTCACCGCCCACTCCTGCTGGGGCAGCCGTTCGGGGAGGGCGACTCGTACCGAATCACACCGAGAGCGGAGGGTAGCGGAGAACGCCTCGGCGGTAAAGGGGTCGTAAAAGGAGTCCGTCGCACCCTCTTCTCCGGCAAAGAGGGCGGCGAAAAACGCCTCGGCCTCCCGGACGCTCGGGAGCCCGGCCGGGTCCGCCTCGAGGCGTGTGGCCCTGAGAGGACCAATGATTGCGTCCGAAGGCCAGCGCGGCTGTGACGGAAACCCTCGCAGCGCCCCCGGAGGCTCTCTGGTCTGCCCGGGGCGGGCCTCGTCTCCCGACCCAACCGTCTGCTCAGCCTCACCCTCGCCGCTTCGGGAGTCCGACCGTCCGGGCACTGCCGGGTCGGTCGAGTTGGTCGAGTCGGTCGAGTCGGTCGAGTCGGTCGAGTCGGTCAGGTCGGTCGGGTCGGTCGGGTCGGTCGGGCCTGCTTCCTCCTGACGCCGCGGATCCGGTTGTTCGGCCCCCTCCTCCCTGTCGCAGCTTGCGAGGGGGGCGAGAAAAAGGGAGATCACTCCTAGGAGAAGCAGCGTCCGCACCGGTGAGCTCACTCGAGGGAGTGTAGGTCCGGTGGACAGAGTTTGTCGAGAGCGGTAGCATGCCCTCACCAACCATGAGTCAGAACGAGCGCGCCCGGCTCTACCTCGCCACCGCCTTTACCGAACCTATCCGGGACCCCCTCTGGAACCACATCTACCTCCCTCCCGGGATCGCCCGTCTCACCGAAACCCGGGAGTTTCAGCAACTCGCCCGGATCAAGCAGCTCGGCCCTACCTACCTCGTCTATCCCGGAGCAACCCACACGAGGCTCAACCACAGCCTCGGGGTCTTCCACATCGCCAAGCGGATGATGGAGCACCTCCTCGCTCAGCAGGAGGCGCCGGAGATAACAGTAGAGGGGCTCAAGGCGTTTCTGGCAGCCTCCCTCCTCCACGACCTCGGCCATTTCCCCTACACCCACAGCCTAAAAGGGCTATCCCTCGCGGAACACGAGCAACTCACCGGCAGGATTATCCTCGAGGGAGAGCTGAGGCGTATCCTCGAGGAGGAGGTGGGGACGGAGGCGACGATGGTGGCGGCAATTGTCGACGACAGCTTTGACCATCCCAACGGCGAGGAGCTGCGGCTCTACCGGAAACTCCTGTCCGGGAGCCTCGACCCGGACAAACTCGACTACCTCAACCGGGACGCCTATTTCTGCGGTGTGCCCTATGGCATTCAGGATATCGACTACGTCCTGAGCCGACTGCGGCCCAACGGCTATGATGGCGTGGCGGTTGATGTAACCGGGGTCTCGGCGGTTGAGAGCATCCTCTTTTCCAAGTACCAGATGTACCGGGCGGTCTACTGGCACCGGACCGTGAGGGTCGCTACGGCGATGATCAAAAAGGCGGTCTTCATGGCCCTCCGGGAGGCACAGATCACCCCCGGGGCTCTCTACGGCCTAGACGACGAGCTGTTCTACGCGCGCCTCGGGAGTAGTGAGTATCCCCCTCTGGGGCTACTCAAGCTTGTCTACAATCGGCAACTCTACACGACCCTCTTCGATATACCCTACGACGGGGACTCCCCCCGCCACCGGGAGCTCGAATCGATGGAGGGACGCAGCGAGGTGGAGGAGCAGATCCGAGGACACCTCGCCACGGTCACACGCCGGGAGGTGGCGAGGGAGGATGTTGTCGCGGATCTGCCGGAAAACATCTCCTTCGAAACCTCCTTTCCCGTCCGCGACGGGGATGGGCGCATCGACTTTACCGAGAGCGGAACCGTCTTCAGGCCGGAGGTGGTACGCCGCTTTGTCCACACCCTCCGTCGCATCCGCCTGAACGTCTCCCCCTCCCTCGCGGCGGCGCTCCCCGAGGCGGACTGGACTCGGGAGCTCGGCTTTGCCCCGGGGGCGGCGGGTTCGGAGACAAAAACGGGGGAGGGTCGAGATGGGTGAGCGGCGGCGACAGGAGGAGCAAAGCGTCTATCCGGAGGTAGAGTACCGCGGAAAACCAGATATGAGACGGTTCCGATCCATCTTCGAGGGTGAGATTCCCCCCTATCTGCAGAGGCTCACAAAGCGGATAGGAAAGACCATAAACACCTTTGAAATGCTTCCGGCGGGATCAAAGGCGATGATCGCAGTCTCCGGGGGCAAGGACAGTCTCGCCCTCGCCCTCGCCTTGAGTCTGCGACGAACGTGGATGCCTGTACGCTACGACCTCGAGGCGGTGATGGTAGAGTGGCGGGAACACAGCCTCACCCGGGAGCAGGCCGCGGCTGTTGACGCGTACTTCGAGGCGATCGAGGTCCCTTTTACCCGGATCCCCGCGGGGATGTTTCCCGACAGCTTCAAGGGGCGGTTTAACTGCTTTCTCTGCGCCCGGAACCGCAAGCGCGTCCTTTTCGACGAGATGCGGCGAAGAGGCACGAGCATAATCGCCGTGGGCCATCATCTCGACGATATCGTCGAGACCACCCTGATGAACCTGTCGATGCGCGGCTCCTTTTCCACGATGATGCCGGTTCAGGAGTTTTTTGAAGGTAGGGTAAAAATGATCCGCCCGATGGCGGAGATACCGGAGGAAAAAATACGCTCCCTCCACCGGGAACTCGAGCTTCCGGTGGTGACAATCCCGTGCCCCTACCGGGAGCGAAACATCCGAGGCGACCTCAAGCCGCTGATTCGGGAACTCACCAGGCTTAACAGTCGGGCACGACAGAATATCTTCCGCGCCGGCTTCAATATTGACCATGATTACGTCCCGGGTCTCGCCGCAGAGCGTGATTGATACCCCCTTCTATCTGTATTAGACTGGTGCGGAATGAAGCACTCACGACTTATGCAGGAGCGGATCCGCCGAGTGCAGGTTCTCTTCAAGGAGCTCGGTTACACCCTCCACGAGGGAGAGTATCTCGACGACACCTTCTCCACCGGCTTTGAGAGCGACGACGGGTTTCAGGCGGGGATCTTTATCGATCGGGACTCAAAGTTTCTCGAGCTCGCCTACACCTTCAGCTTCTCCGTGGCGATGGCGGACTTTGTGCGCAGCCGGGTCGAAGAGATGCTCCATATCAGCTACGAGTACGGCTGCTACGTGAATCTTCAGGCCGGTGACCAGGACATCGCCTTTTCGATCTTCTCCAAGGTCTACTACGCCGGCCTCAACTACTTCGCCCTGAAGGAGACGGTCCGGGACTTTCGGGAGGCGGTAGAGGCGCTCCAGGAGGTCCTCGACATCAGCGAAGAGGGCGAGGGGGAGGAGGAGTCCGATGGAGATTCATAATCTAATGGAAGACGCTGTCAAGCGGGCGGTACATGAGCTGTGCGACGAGGATGAGCGGGGAGAAGCGAGGCGCTACTGCACCTCCAAGGAGTGTCGACTCGACGCGATCTGCTACGTCCTCAACAGAATCGCCCCCCACTACGTCACCTCCGGCCGCGGTCTCGCCCATATGGCCTCGGAGATCGAGGAAGACTCCCAGCTGCGGATCGACATCATGCGCCTGGTAAAAGAGGGGCTCGACAGAGTTACCTCGGTACAGCGCAGCTTCTACAGTGACTCAGGGCAGACAACGTCTCTCCCCGGCGAGGGGCCGTGCTTCAACTTTCCTGCGATCAAGGGTCGGCTTTTTAACGGCAAGAGCTTCGAGCCGGTAGAGGACGTGGATATCTACCTGTACATGGACGGAACGCTTGCCGAGATGTTCGACAGCCGCTGGCAGAATCCGTACCGGATCGTCTCGAACACCCCCGGGACCTTTCTGTTCTGGCCGGCCCCGGTCACCGCCCCCGAGGCGGGTGTGCGCCACACCTTTCAAGGTGAGCTGCGGATAGAGGACGAGCGGTTTGAGGAGTTTCGTCACTTTTTTACCCTGGAGGTCGAAAGTGACCAGCGCTTCTCAGGCACCTTCTACTACTCCCGGGACTTCATTATCCAGGACCTCTACATCTTCGCAGCGAGGAGCGTCGGGTAGCACGACCCGCCTCCCTTCACTACCTGCTGTCGGCCACCGCCGCTGCTCTCAGCCGTAGACCTCGCTGTGTATTTCCACGTGTTCCACCCGGACCTCACCGTAATTCTCCACAAAGGTAAGAATCCCTTGCATCACCTGTTCTCCGTGCTGCTTCGAGTTGGAGACCACCGCCGCCCCGAGCTGGCCGAAGGAGAGACTCTCCTGCAGATCCACCTCGGCGGCGGAGACGTGGAACTTCTGCATGATCCTGTCCCGGAGAGATTTGATCACGCGACGCTTCTCTTTTATGGAGGTGACGCCGTAGAGCGCCACCACGAGCTGAATCATCGAGACTACCATGGTGAAGGTGTTGTACGCCGAAGGGCTACTCGTCAAACATCTTTTTGATGTCGTTCATGTCGAGGTTTACCACGCTGCTGTCACTCTCATCGCTGCTGCGATCCTTGAGAGGAAGGTAAACCTCGTTGTAGAGCTTGGCAAGGCGGTAGATGTCGTCATCCCGGAACCGTCGCGGGATCTTGATCGCCAGGTTGTACCCCTTCTCCGAGAAACCCCGTGTCATGATGTGAATCGGGTCACTGACGGTGAGGGCGAAGTGGGGGGAGTAGTAGAACAGCAGGGCGACCACGATGGCGACGATCGCCAGGAAATAGACAAGGTTAGTCCGGGCGGCCTCCTCGTTGAGGCTGCGCAGGTCGAGAAAGAGCTCCACACCCTCCCGGCTGAGATAGCCGTAATCCCCCAGCATGAACTCCCGGTCATAGGTGGACTGGTCGAACCTGCTGTAGCGCGTCTCACCCCGATCTTTGACGATCAGGAGCTCCGGGTTCGCCTCGGCGTACGCCTCGAGACCGCGCTCGTTTACTCCGGCGGCGAGGTTGCGATCGAGCAGATAGTCGAACCCGGAGCGATGGTTAGCGGCGATGCGCTCATCGAGGCCGGGGGCAGGCAGGGCCGTTATGCCGATCGTAGAGGCGAGTATTGCAAAGATCATCACCGAGACGGTAACGGTACTGATCTTTGCGACATGACGCTGTGCCATAACGGAGTCGGTGTTCTTGATCTTGCGGAACACCTTGAGAAGGCGCAGGAGTCGCAGAATCCGGGCGATCCGGATCGCCTTGACCACCTTCAGGACGTTGAGCATGCCGCCGAGACCGACAACCATTGCGTTTCCAGCTATGAGGGCGAGGAGCGCCGGACCGCTGTTGAGAAGCAGGAGGGGCACGGACGCGAGAAAGTCGAGCCAGCCCCTCTCCTCGAGCATGTACTCTCCCAGGCGCCGGTAGCGAAAGGCGTCGTAGAGGCGAATCAGAAACTCGAGGGTAAAAAACAGATCAAAGGCGAAGCCGGAAATCGTGAGCAACCGCCTCGCCCCGGCGGACCAGCGGAGCACAACCGCCAGATCCTCGAAAAAGGTCTGAAAGAGAACCAGGATAATCGCGATGATAACGAGGTTTTCCAGGCTCTCCCTGAGTCTGCTTGGCCGTATCCGTTCCATACTACTCATTCTGTCCTACCACATGTTTTCCGCTGCGATTTTGTAGAGCTCGTCGAGCATCTTTACGTCGAACCCGTAGAACTTATAGTTCCGTCTCGAGATGGCGAACCAGCTCTTGTCGGGAGTGTCGGCGCCTCGGTCCACCCGGACATGGGGCTGGTAGTTTTTTGCCCGGGCGGCGAGGATCGCCGCGAGACGAGCGGTGGCCTCGATGAAACGATTCTCGTTAAAGGAGATGCAGGAGTTTACCGCGCTTCGAAGCGCCTGTTCGGGGACCGCCGAGAGTTGCTTTTTGAGGGTCTGAAAGACCTTGTCCGCGAACTGCCCCTGGACGATCCCGGAGGCGCGTTCCTGCTGTCGCTGACTGCCGGAGCTAAGAAGGGCGATCGAGGGTCTCAGGAGAAGGGTGAAGTCGACGTAGTTCTTTACCTCATCCTTGCTCATTCGCAGCCTTTGGACCTTGGTCATCTCGAAGTGGATGTACTTCTTTCGGGCGAAAACCTCTGTCAGATAGCGGTCGGCGATGTTAAACTTCAACGCCGCATACGCCCCGGTAAAGGTGCGCCGCGCCTCGGACTTTGTCATCAACTCCTCGATGAGGTCCGCCACCTGCTCCCGCACCTTTGCCTCCTGGGTCTGCTGCTGCTGGAGAAAGGAGAGAAAGGTAAAGGAAAACCGGTCGTGGAGCATCGCCTGAATATCCCGTTTGAGCTCGAGGTCGGTGGTGTCAAAGAGCGCCTTTATGAGGATGGAAAAAATCTGGTTCCAGTTCTTTCCGGGAAAGAACTGCGGTGAAGCCAGGGTCGGGGCGAGCTGAGCCGCGTTGGTGTGGAGGAACTGTATAATCTGCTCCTCTTTCTGGAGTACCGTGTACCCCTGGAGGGCGGGATTCTGGAGTAGACGGGAAATAAAGGTCGTCGCCTTCTGATGTTCGTCGCTCATCGCTTCAATTGTCGGCCTTCTGTGGTATCTACATTACGTATGCGCGGTAGGAATAATACATCGACACTCCCTCGCCTCTCAACCGCGCTGGTGGTTTTGCTCCTGTTGCTGGTTTTTCCCCTCTTGCTTCCGGGACAGGATCTGTTCAACCCGTTTCTCGAGGAGGAGGCACCGGAGGCGCTTTTCGAGAGTGAAATCGGGGACACCGAGGTCGACCTCTTTGTGCTCGGTTCCTGGACCTCCGGATGGGGAACCTCCTTCGGGATCGCCCTGCACCCTCCCCTCCCCGGGAGCCGGGAGCGGACAACCTTCCCCTACCCCTTCCCGGGCTTCGAGAGGCGCAGCTTCTACCAGTTCGTCGACCTGACTCTATCCCTCTGGCTCTTCGAGCGCTACTTCTTTGAAACCACCTTCCGGGACGGGTTCGAGTTTAACTCTCTGCTCCTCGGCTACCAGGGACGGGAGGGGGAGCCGGTACAGTACGTCCTCGCGGGAAACTCGACCCTCCCGTTCTCCGAGTACCCGTACCTGGAGACCGGGGACGCTACGCAGAACGTCCCTGGTCTTGCCGCGCGGTTCGACAGCGACCGTACGAGCCACGAGCTGCTGGTGCGCCTGGAGAGCACCGTTCCCGACTCCCTGCTCTTCCAGGGGCTGAACGCCCTCACCGAAACCAGGATCGAACCGATCAATCCGATACGGGGACGCTTTTTCGTGCTCCCCGACGGGGATATCGACGATCTCATCCTCTACATCGAGGACGAGGACGGCAGTGTCCTCGAGACGGGGAGCGAGAGCTTTCGAAGGAGGCGCTACCGGCGCCTCGACCTCGACGCCGAGAGTGTCTACTCCCTCGGTGAGGGAACGGTGATCCTCAGGGAGCCGGCGGAGGGACGAGTCCTCGTTTACTACGAAAAGGGTGGCGTCCCGGTGGGAGACCCCGCCCTCGGAGCGCAAGCCCTCGTTGCCGACGATCCGGTCTCGGGCAATCCGACCGACGGCTACGAGGACTTCTCCTTCCGCAGCGAGACCTATTACGGAAAAGCGCTTTCCGAGTACGCCGCTGAGCTCTCCGACGGAAACAGGACGCTTCTGCTCTACGCCCCCGGGGCGTACAACCCCTTTGAGCAGCTCAATCGCTACGAAACCGACGGCGTCACCCCGGAGCAGGCGATAGAGCTCGTAGAGCGGGGCACCAGCGAGCCGGCGACGCGATTCGAGGACCTGACGGTGAGCCCCGAGCGGGAGGGGGCGTATCTCACCGTTTCCACCGGCGCAGCCTCTCCCCGGGATGTGGGGAACCGCTACCCCTTTGCCCGGGTCGACCCGGACAGCGGAGTACTGCCCCGGGAGACGAGGATCTACGGTCCCGGCGCCCTCACCGAGCCGGCGGCGGCGTCGGTGCAGATACTCACGCAGCAGCTCAACGAGGTCGACGCGATCCGCATCGACGAGGAAACCGTACCGGGAACGGTAACGGTACTTCGAAACGGCGTGCCTGTGACGGGGGCCGCAATCGACTACGAAAGCGGTGAGGTAGCCCTTCCCGGCCGGGTGGTTCCGGGAGACCGGATCGAACTGCGCTTCCGACGGTACACCGAGGAGCAGCGGCAGGGGGACCTCCTGTTCGCCTCGGGAAACCGGATCGATCTCTCCGATTATCTCACCGCCACCGTCGCCCTCGGGGGGCGTTGGAACATCAGTGACACCGAGTTTTCCTCCGAACAGGGGGAGAATCCCGGGAGTGTGACGCTCTCGGGAGCCCTCGATTACGAGGCGGAGGATCTGCAGGCTCGTGTCGACGGCGCCGTTCAGCTCTACCAGCCCGACACAACCGGCTTCTTCCGGGTCGACGGCATGGACAACGAGGTCCAGGAACTCACAGTCACTCCGGAGCGACTGCTCCCCGCGGCACCCCCCCGTCCCTCCCGACTCGACGAGGAGCGGGAGGATGGCTCGGATGGGAGCGCCGTCGCGGCCCTCGACGGCCTCACCCGTGAGAACCGGGGAATCCTGCGCTACCGGGACTACACCGACACTCCTGCGGGGGGAGGCGAGATCGTGCGGGAGTACGACGCTTCCCTCTCCCCGGAGAAGAGCTACCCCTACCAGGCGGGCTCGAGACGGGGCCCCTACACCGCCTCCGCCGCCTCCGACGGGATCTCCGGCCGGGTGGCGGTGGCGGACTTCGAGCTCTCCGGGGGGGAGTGGGAGGCGATCAAGCTCGCCCCCGGGGGAACCCTCGACCTTCGAAACACCCCGGAGGTCACCTTCAGCTACTCCCTGCGCCCGACCGTCGACGGGGAGGTCCCTGACCGGAACATCGAGGTCTGGCTCCAGCTCGGTTACCTCTCGGAGGACACCGACGGCGACGGGATACTGGACAGCGGCGACTCAGGTGTCCAGCCCCTCTACCCGTTCGATGATCCCGCCCGGGGGATCACCCTCTTCGCCGGAGACGCTCGACAAGGCTACGGTCGCCCCCTCACCGAGGATGTCAACGGCAACGGCCTTCTCGACCGCGGCTCGACCGAGCAGTTCATCTCCCTTCCCCTTGCGACCTCCTCCGACGACCTGCCCGTCGACCGGTGGCAGGAGGTAACCCTGGAGCTCTCCGCAGAGGAGCGCAGCCGCCTGGGGCGGACCACCGCTCTATCCGTGGTTATCCGGGAGCGGGACGGCTCCGACGCCCGGGGCAGGCTCCTGGTATCCTCGGTGGAGCTCTTCGGCTCCGGGTATCTCGGGGAGAGTGATGACCCTGCAGCCTCGGTCTCCGTCCGGGAGGGGCCGGACCCGCTTACCGGCGAGCAGGCGCTGAGCTCTCGGGAGAGCCGGGTCAGGGAGCTTTTTCTGCGGGACGGTGCGGTCCAGCGGGTCCTCAAGCTCTCCTGGAGCGACCTCGCCCCGGGGGGCTACGCCCGCGCCTTTCGGCCGACGCCGCCGTTGTTTCTCGAAGAGTACGGCACCCTCGTCTTCTACGCCTACCTCGAAGACGCCGAGGGAACCCCCGACGCCCCGGAGCTCACCCTCACCCTCTCAGAGGCGCCGCCGACCGCCGATGCCGGCGCCCCTCCGGGAGCCTCCCTGTCGGCGGTGATAGAGATGAGCTCCCCCCCGGGCAGCGCTCTGTCCGACGGATGGAGCGAGGTTGCCGTGGACACCCGCAGCGGGGAGATCCGGATCAACGGGGTCCCCGCGGGCAGGGCGCAACGGTCGGGCAGCGCCCTGCGGGAACTGCGATACACCACCGTCGAGGTTACCGGAAGCGAGGAGGGCACCGTCTACATCGACGAGATTCACCTCGCCGACCCCCAGGTTCGGCTCGACGGCGCCGGAAGCGCCCGGGTGAGCTGGCAGCGCCCCGGGGAGATCCTCACCGCGGGAGAGACCGTACTCCTCAGGGACTTCGAGATCACCCAGGGGCTGACCCTTCGAAGCAGACAGTTCTCCGCCGCCGGACAGACGGTCGGGACCGCCGGAACCTTTGTCTCCTCCACCGGCGCCGGCATCACCGCTTCAATCCTCCGGGTTGAGGGGGAGGCGACGGCGGCGGTCACCGATTCAGAGGTCTCGGGAGAGGGGGGACACGCCCTTGCCCTCCCCGCCGGGGATAGCCCGATCCTCCTCGAGGACACCTTTCGTCGCTCCTTCGAGGCTCAGATACCGCTGCTCGGGCGCTCGAACTCGCTGCTTCTCTCCTCCGAGGCGCTCGGCTCGCATCAGATCAGAAGCGAAGCGGAGCTTGAGCGACAGCGGCTGCGGCAGGAGTGGAGCCTCTCCTCCGAGACTCCCGGGAGTCGTACCGTGGCACTCGCCACGGAGCTCAGGGCCTACCAGAACGCTTCCGGCTACAACCTCGAGGAGACAGACTACGCCACCTCCTGGATACGCTCCTATCCGCTGCTCTTGCGCTGGGATGAGGGGCTCCAGGAGGAGCGCCGGGGGGAGGGAGAGCTCACCCTCTCCCTAACCCGGCAGCCGTGGCAGCTGCGCCTCGAGCCTCGGGGCGATTACCAGAGGTTGCCCTCCCGGGAGCTGCGCAGCTCCGCGGCGGTGAGACTCACCACCGAGCGCACCGGGAGCTTTGAGGAGGGCCCGGCGTGGAGCGTCGCGCCCTACTACGAGCGAGGGATAACAGCGGGAGAGTCGGATGTCCGGACGCCGGACTTCAGAGAGGATCTCAGCCTCTACGGTGATCAAATCGTCGAGATGAGCTACCCCTACCGGGCGATTCCGGGGGCGGAGCTCTTTACTCCCCTCGGTGAGAGCGGTTTTGCAGCCGAGAGCCGCCGCTTTGTCGAGGCGGGCTACCGACCGGTGGCGGGAGTGGTGGTTGATCGCCCCTTCGGCTCCCGGATCACCGATCTCTACACTCCCTCGGACCTCGAGTTCTCCCTCGCCCGGAGCTACCTGCGGGAGGAGGCGTCGCTCCTCGACGAGCAGGAGTGGTCCCTCGCGACAACCGCCGCGGCGATAAACCTCTTCGGCCGCCAGGGCGCCTACCGGCGCTTTGACATCTACCTGAGCGACGAGATCCGCAACACCCTCAACGCGACGATTGTTCGGGAGATCACCGCCTCCGAGGTGAGCCAGAGCTACAGTCTCGAGACGAAGCTCGCCCTCTTCGGTGAATCCGAGCGCGCCCTCGACTACCGACAGCTCCTGGCAACGGAGATCGCGGAGGAGACGAGCTACACGGTGGAAAGCGAGACATCCTACACCTGGACCACGATTCCCCGGTCGATCCTCGGCATCCGGCGGCTCGACTCTCTCATCACCGAACAGGAGGCGTTCTACCGCCACACCCTCCGGGGTTCGGCGGTCTGGGAGTCCGAAAGCGCCTGGGATCTGCGCTTCGTTCTCGGCCACGAGTCCGCTCTCGAGATTCCCGAGACCGGGGAGATTCGCCTCTACCTCGACCTCGGCTGGATTAACGAGCCGTTCAGCGAGGGCAGCGACCAGCGGCAGCAGATACTCGGGGCACTCCTGGGAGTCGAGGGTACCCTCCAGTTCTGAGGCCGGCTGGTCAACATGACAATCCCGGGGCGGTGTGGCATACTCTCACCGATCAACGCGTTGGGATACGAGGCTCGAAGGAGTTATACTCTCTATACCAGTAAGGAGGATGCCGAGATGAGCAGGTATCTACTCGTTCCGCTTGCCCTGTTGCTGCTGACACCGTCCCTCTCCGGCCAGGAGTCGGAGGAGGCAGGCGAGGCCCCAGATCAGGGACCGGATCTCTCCTTCGGTCTCGACCTCGGCATCGGTGTCCAGAGTTTCGAGGATCCCGAGACCGGGGAGATCGACACCTATCAGTCCCTCTCCCTCCTGCCGGACCTCGGCATCGGCCCTTTCGGCCTTGGCGTCGACCTCACCCTCAACTACCGGTTTACCGGCGGCGATGATAATGACCAGTTCGAGGTGCGCGAGGAGGACTGGGTTCCGACAGGTGAGATCACCTTCCTCGAGCTCTATCTGCCGAAGTTCCGCTACATCAGGTACGGCACGAAGGGCGACCCGCTCTTTGCCCTTTTCGGCTCCTACTCCGACGCTCGCCTCGGAAACGGCTTTCTGGTGTCCAACTACTCAAACGAGCAGTTCCTCCCGGAGCGGCGGCAGTTCGGCTTTCAGCTCGACGTTGACGGCGCCGGCGTCGGGTTTCCCTACTTCGGCGCGGAAACCTTTGTCTCCAACGTGGCGAGTTTCGATCTGTTCGGTACGCGGCTGTTTCTCCGCCCCCTGGCTGACCTGACCGTGCCCCTGCTGCCGGAGTTGCAAATCGGGGCGACCGTCGCCCTCGACACCAACCCCGCCTACCACGTGGAGAAGGACCCGGACTCCCCCTACTTCGAGGGCGCCGACCCGGACCCCGCCACGGGGCTTCCCGCCATCGAGGGAGAGGACAACGTCATCACCTACGGCTTCGACCTGACCCAGCCGGTCCTGCGGCGGGACCTCATCTCCCTCTCCGCTTTCGGCGACCTCGCCCTCCAGAACGAGGCGATCGGTGGTATGGTCGGGGCGGGGGGACGGGCGGTTCGCATCCTCGACTACACCGCCCAGATCCGGTTCCTCGGAGACAACTTTATCCCGGAGTACTTCGACTCAGCCTACGACCTCCGGCGGATCGAGCGGTACGCGGTTTATGACGCGGACGAGACGGTGATCGAATCCTACACCGGCTGGCTCGCCCGGGTTGGACTCAACATCCTTCAGGAGCTGATGTTCTTTCAGATCGGGATGAGCGGCCCCTTCAGCGACGCCACGGATGTCTATCCGGAGCTCGAGGCGGCGTTTCGGGTAAACCAGGGGCTTGTTCCCTTCTTCAGCTTCGACGCCTTCTACCGGAAGCTCGTCATCGAGGAGCCCGAGGATATCTGGGATCCTGAAAACGCCATAATCGGCGCCCGGCTCAATTACGCCTCCTCCCCGGTGGTGATCTCCCTGACTTACGATGTGCGCTACGACCCCTACGATCCGGATGAACAGTGGAAGGTCACCTCCGGACTCCAGAGCACCATCTCTCTCTATTAAAGGGCTGGGAGAAGATATGAAAACGAAAACCCTTCTGGTAACAGCAGTCAGTTTCCTCCTGCCGGTCATCGCCTTTGCTCAGGCCGAGCCTTACGCGGTCCTCGAGTTCTACGGTGACGACACCGAGATCGCCGTCTTTGACGAGGACGACTTCGAGGTAAGCTTTTTTCTCGGCATGGATCTCTCTCCGGGAGACAGGATCGAGACTGGGTCGACGACCGCGGAGCTTCGTCTCGAGCCCAACGGCACGATCATGAAGATCGACGAGAACACCGTCTTTACCCTCGGCTCGGTCCAGGGTCGCGGCGGCGCCTCCCGGACCGAGGTCGTCCTCGGCAGAGGAAGACTCAGAAGCGTGGCCGCCCGGATCCGCGGCTCAGAGTACACCGTCCGGACCCCCGGCGCCGTCGCCGGTGTCCGGGGCACGGACTTTGTGGTCGACGTGGTCGAGGGCGCGGCCGAGACGGTGAGTGTCCTCGAGGGGCTCGTCTCCTTCAGCAGGGATGACACCGGTGAGAGTCTCGACCTCGCAGCGGGGCAACAGGCGGATGCCCGGGGGCAAACCTTCGAGGCGGTGGAGTTATCTCCCGGGGAGATTGCCCGGCTAAGCGAGGATCTCGCCTTCGAAGCCCTCGATCCCGGGGAGGTCCCAACGGATGAGGAGCCGGAGGAAGGGCAGGAGGATGACCAGGAGGATCAGCAGGGAGCTGAGAGTTCCGACGCCGACCCGGATACCGGCGAGGCTCTCGCCGACGGCGAGGCGGACTCGCGGTTTCTCTCCAACCTCGGTGAGGTTCTCGGGCTTCAGATCGGATCGATCACCCTCAACAGCGAAACCTACGCCCAGGCCGTGTTTCAGCCGGCGGTAGAGTTCGGCAGACTGCGACTCGGGCTCTACCTCCCGGTAGTGTATCAGGAGAACCTCTTTGACCCGTGGGAGTGGTACCGCCCCGACGGCAACAACGAGTGGAGTTTCGGCAGCGACAAGGATTGGGGGGATGATCCCCTCGAGGCCGCCTCGGACCTCGGCCGGGACGTTCTGCTCAAGGTGCGCTACCTCGAGTACGGCGAGCAGCGGGACGCCTTCTTCTTCAAAGTAGGAAACATCCCCTCCATAACCCTCGGTCACGGGCTGCTCATGTATAAGTACGCCAACGACCTCGACTTTCCCTCGGTCCGCCGGATCGGCTTCAACCTCGGCATCGACCTGGGCGGATGGGGGTTCGAGAGCGTTGTAAACGACCTCGCCGCACCAGGGATTTACGGCGGGCGCCTCTACTTCCGACCGGCACGACCCCTCAGCGAGGCGGCGGTCGGGTTGAGCCTCGTTACCGACGTTGACCCGACCGGAGAGCTTCCAGGGGCGGATGAGGAGGGAAACCCCCTCACCTTCAACCAGGAGGTGCGACAGACCGATCTCCTCTTTCTAAACGTCGCGATGGACGTGGAAGTTCCCATACTTGAGCGGGATATCTTTTCGATCATTATCTTCGGCGACGTCGGAGGCCTCATCCCCTACGTCCGAAACGAGGCTGCCGGGGTCGGCACGGGGATAAAGTTTGACGCCCTTGTGGATCTCGACTCGAGCGAGCTGAAGAACTTCGGCCTCGCCTCAGGGCTCCTCGGACGCCTGGGCATGGTCGATTATCGCCTCGAATACCGCCGCTTCGACGGCACCTTCCGCCACGGATTCTACGGCCCCAATTACGACCGGCTCCGGGGCACCTACGCCGCCGAGACGATCGGCTACCTGCAGAACCCGGATGCCGAGGAGTTCGACGTTACGACAATGGGTATCTATGGCGAGGCGGGGGCGGACCTGCTTGACCTGATCCGCTTCGAGGCCGGCTACTTCTGGCCCTGGGAGGTCACCAGCGGCGGTTCCTGGCAACCCTCGGACGAGGACGAGCTCAACCTCACCGCCACGATCCGGGAGGGACTGCTCCCTCTGGGAATATCAGCCTCCTTCGGCTACCGGCGGACCTTTTTTGTCCCGACCCTCCTCGGAGAGGGGGAGTTCTCCGACGCGACCCTCTTTGACCAGAACAGCGTCGCCTCAGCCTCCCTGACCTATCCGGTGGCGCCGAATCTCGACCTGATTACCTCGGTCTACACCACCGTGAGCAGGGACGCGGACGGCAATATCGTCTACGAGGAGGACGGAACGCCGAAGATCGCTCCGACAGTGGTGATCCAGACCGAGATCGGGTTTTAACAATCCATGGAGCGCTCAGTAAACACGGGGCCCGTCGCTGTTCTCCCGGAGTCGGTGGCGCGACGCATCGCCGCGGGCGAGGTGATCGAGCGCCCAGCGTCGGTGGTCAGAGAGCTCCTTGACAACTCGATTGACGCCGGGGCCGCGTCGGTCACCGTGGAGATCCGCTCAGGGGGCCTCGAGTCGATCCGGGTGGATGACGACGGGGCGGGGATGAGCCGGGATGACCTCGAGCTCTGCTGGAAGCCCCACGCAACTTCAAAAATCAGTCGAGCCGAGGATCTCACCCACTGCCGCACCCTCGGATTCAGGGGAGAGGCGCTCTCGAGTGTCGCCGCCGTCTCTCGCCTGGAGATACGCTCCCGGCAGGCGGGCGCCGAGGCGGGTCACCGCCTCCTCGTCTCAAATAACCGCCTTGAAGCTCTCGAACCTGCCGCCACAAGCCCGGGGACAACGGTGGCGGTGGATGGACTCTTCTACAACCTTCCGGGACGAAAGCGGTTTCTCAAGACCCCGAGAAGCGAGGCGCAGCAGATACGAAAGGTCATTCTCGAAAAGGCGCTCCCCCAGCCGGAGATACGGTTTCGTCTGATCGCCGACGGAAAGGAACAGCTCCTCCTCCCTGCAGGCTCCCTCGAGGAGCGGGCAGGGGCGCTTTTCGGCGATAAGGTAGCGCCACAGTCGATCCACCGCCTCGAAGGAAGCGGAGAGGGGTTCTCGCTTACCGTCCTCGCCGCAGACCCCTCCCAGGTGCGCCGGGACCGCAAGCAGATCTACACCTTTGTAAACGGCAGGCGCCTGAGGGAGTACGCCCTCCTCCAGGCGGTGGACTACGCCTTTACCGACACCATGCACGGAGGGCTCTACCCCTACGCCGTGCTCATCGTGGAGGTCGACCCGGCGCTGGTGGATTTCAATATTCACCCGGCGAAACAGGAGGCTCGCTTTCGCAATCTCCAGGAGATTCACCATCGGACCGTGGAGATTATCCGTTCCTTTCTCCACTCCTGGGAACGTCGGCGACTCTCCCCAGGGGGCGACCGGGATCTGAGAGGGTGGGAGCAGATCCCGTCGGCGCAGGCAGGCATCCCCCGCCGGGGCCACTATCGAGGCAACGCCGAGG
>JBKHDM010000044.1:0-25508 GCA_046541355.1 Spirochaetaceae bacterium | reverse complement strand
AGGGCGAAGCGCGTCTCGATGTCGCCGGCCTCGACGCCCCGCTACCCGGGTCCGCAGGGACCGTCGGCGCCCTCGGAGGCGCCCGCGGAGGCGCCCTCGGAGGCGCGCCACCCGGAGAGGAGATCCTCTCGGAGCTCCAGGAGCTCATAGACCGTCGGCGGGAGGAGCTTCCCGAGGGCTCTTACACCACTCACCTCTTTACCAAAGGGCTTGATAAAATCCGAAAGAAAACCGGAGAGGAGGCGGTTGAGCTCATCCTCGCCGAAAGCGAGGAAGAGACGATCTACGAGGCGGCAGACCTGGTCTACCACCTGATGGTCCTCCTCTCCGCTCGAGGGCTCTCCATCGACGAGGTTCTCGGGGAGCTCAGGAAGCGCCACTCCTGAGGCTCCCTGCCCCGCCGGCCCGGGGCCGCAGAGCCTGGGGCCACGGATAGTCTCCGGCCACGGGACCGCCGGGGCGCCGCACAGCCTGGGGCCCTCGGGGCCGGCCCGGGGCGCCTGCTACTTCACAGTGATACTCTCTCCCGGAGCGAGCTCCCGGACCTCGACCCCCTCCGGTTTAAACCGGGAGGCGTCCTGGGCGAGGGGCGGAAAGGTCTTGTAGTGGATCGGAATCGCCACCGGCGCACCGACGAACTCCGCAGCCCGGGCTCCAAGCTCACCCCCCATGGTAAAACGGTCGCCGATCGGCACCGCCGCGACGTCTGGTCGGTAGATCTCTCCGTAGAGCTTGAGATCGCTGAACAGTCCCGTATCCCCGAGATGGTAGAACCGCTTTCCTCCCATTTCGACCACGAGGCCACACGGCATGCCCATGTACGCACCCTCGTAGCTCGAGGAGTGGAGGGCGTGGGTAAAACTGACCGAGCCGAAGGTGGTTTCGATCTTCCCGCCGTGGTTGCCCGGCTCGAGTTTCTCGATCCCCTGGGCGCCGAGGTAGTTTGCAATCTCAAAGGTGCCGATAAACGTGGCGTCGTTGCGCTTGAGAATCTCAAGGGTATCTCCAAAGTGGTCGGCGTGGCCGTGGGTGAGGGCGACGTACTCCACCTCGATCTCCTCCGGTTTGGTGACCGCCACCGGATTGCCGCTGAGGAACGGGTCGATTGCGATCGCCGTTTTGCCGTCACTGAGAAGAAATGCCGAGTGTCCGAGAAAAGTAATGTTGAGCGCCATACGCTTTGCCTCCCGTATCAAAAGTGTAAGAATGTTGTCCCCCGGAATCCAGCCCGCCGCGGCTGGGGCCGGCTGGGGCGCGGCGGGGCAGGGCCGGGGCGGGCGGCCCGGGGGTGCTTTGACCGACCCGTGCCCGGTGGCGTACCTTCTCTCTGTGTCATGCAGCGCGCTCTCCAGGGTCAGCCTCCTCGAGCCGGAGGGGCACAGCGACGCCTCCTACTGGAACCTGCCGGAGCAGGTTTGTGAGGATCTCAATCTCGAGGAGATAACCAGGGCGGTTACCTCCGAGGGCTCACCGTTCGATCGCGTTGCCCGGGTTCTCGGTCGGCTGCCGGTGGACCCGGGGGTGAGCCGTTACCGACAGGAGATTCTTAAGGATCTGCGAGAGGTGCCGGGACTGCGGGAGGCGATGGCGGCGGAGGTTTCCGGATCGAGGGAACTGCTCGGGGCGCGCTACTCCTACAGTGAGGATCTCCTTGAGACTGTCGGCCGATTGACGGAGCTCGAGCTCTTCCTCGAGGGGATACGCGGTTTTGCCGACGCCCTCGGCAGCCGGAGGGAGCAGCTCACCTCCCGGGGACTCCGCCGTTTTGATGAGGCGCTGCAGGAGGCGACGGCTGATGCGACCTTTCGTGCCATGGAGGAGGAGTTGCCCGGCCTGCGCAAGGGCCTTCGTAACCGGCGCAGCCTCACCGTCGGCATAAACCTGGACGACAAGATGAGGCCCCAGGCGGCGACCCTCCTCTCGGTAAACGAGAAACCCTTCGATCAGGCAACCTCCCTTCAGCGGCTGCTCTCCCTCTTTACTCCCGAAGGGGCGGCGACCCCGCTGCACACAAACGATCTTCCCGAATCCCTGCGTCGCTCCGACGGCAGTGCCCCCGCTCTCTCGCCCCTGTTCCGGGATCTCGAAGAGCTTTTGCGCTCGATCGTCCGGCCCGTTGCCAGGGCGCTTCGCAGCTACGCCTATGTCCAGACCGAGACGCTCGGAGAGATCGCCTCGGAGCTCTCGGTCTACCTCGGGGTTCTCTCGATGGCGGACGCGCTCGAGGAGCAAGGGCTGTGGAGCTGTGAGGCAGAGCTCCTCGACGCCGAGGAGCCCCATCCCTCCTGCGACCTCACCGGAGTGTTCGCCCTCTCCCTCACCGGGAGCGCGGGCGCCCACGCTGTTGTTGCCAACGACTTCCAGCTCAACTCCGGGGAGGCGCTTGTGATCCTCACCGGCCCCAACTCGGGAGGAAAGACAACCTACCTGAGGGCCGTTGCCCAGGCGCAGTTCCTCGGACAGCACGGTTTTCCTGTACCCGCTCGCCGGGCGCGACTCACTCCGGTTCCAGGGATGCTCTCACTCTTTACCTCCGCCGAGGGGGAGGGGGGGACGATGGAGGGGCGTCTCGCCCAGGAGCTCCGGCGGCTTTCGCAGATGGTGAGTCGGGCGCCGAGGGGTTCTCTCTATTTCTTTAACGAGGCGTTCTCATCAACCGGAACCGACGATGCCGTGGAGATCGCCGAAACCGTGCTCAAGGCGATTATCGACTCCGGAGGAAGGGTGCTCTTTGCCACTCATCTCCACGCCTTAGCCGGCAAGCGGGACGAGATCGCCCGGGATCTCCCTGGGGCGGAGGTGGTAAATCTCGTGGCGCAAAGCGGCGAGGAGGGGCCTACCTACTCTATCGAGCGGGGCGAGCCGGAGGGACGCAGCTACGCCGCACGGCTGGTGAGGGAGTACGGACTCGACTACCAAACCCTGCGCAACCGGCTCGAGGGTCAGTAGACCCGGCTACCCGCGGGAACATCCGGGTCGTCCACGGTGAGAAGCGCAACGCCGCCCTTTGGAGAGTCGATTCCGAGAACCAGGCACTCCGACCGGAAATCGGCGATCTTTTTGGGAGGCAGGTTTACCACCGCCACCACCGTACGACCGAGGAGCTCCTCGGGTGTGTAAAGCTCGGTTATCTGCGCGCTCGACGCCCTCACGCCGAGCTCTCCAAAGTCAATGCGGAGCTTGTACGCCTTTTTGCGCGCCTTTTCGAAGGGAAGGGCTTCGATAATGCGCCCTGAGCGCATCTCCACCTCAAAGAACCGCTGCGGATCGATCATGGGAAGCATACTACCTGCCCCGGGGAGGAGCGCATACTGTCATCGCCGGGTCGTTTACTTGGTTCGTCGGTCTGCCTTCCGGGATCCCGGAGGCGTCGAAGCTGGTCGGAGAGGGCCCTTTCGGGTGACGACTCTCCTGAAGAGCGAGGAGGGTGAGAACAGCGGTTGCGACTGCCGCGACCGAGGCGACCAGCGGCCACGCCCGGGCCGGGGAGAATCGGTCGATGTAGCTTCCCATAAGGGCGGGGCTTATCGCGTATCCGAGGCCGAAGAGGATCGGCGCGATCGCGTTTACCCGACCGCGGTGAGAGGCGGGGGTGTGGTTTGCGATAAACACATCAATGTTCGTGGCCGTCAGAATCTCACCGAAGGTCCAGATGATCGACATGAGAATGACAAAGTAGAAGCGCCCGGTAAAAAACAGAAGCCCGAAGCCGAGGATGTAGAGGGCCGTTCCCATAGCGACGGTAGCCACCGGGCGCATTTTCCTGGTAACCGCGATGAGCGGTGCGGTTGCGAGGACAACGACCAGTGCGTTTATCGTCATGATCGTCCCGAAGAATCCCGCTCCCCGGTCGCCGAAGAGCTCCTGAAGATGGAGGGGGAGGGTAAAGGTAAACTGGGCATAGACGAACTCGATGAGCAGCACTCCCACCATAAATACCAGAAGCGCCGGACGCCGAAGAATAACCCGGAGCCCGCTACCAAGGTCTTTCGCCTCCATCGGGCGCTGTTCGCCTATCGCTCTAATCTCCGACTCCTCCGGCCTGGACTCACCAACAAGGAGGGCGATCAGGATAACCGCGACAAGGGTCGTGGCGGCATCGCCAAAGAAGAGGAGATTGTAGTTGCGGGTAAAGAGGTAGCCTGCGATTATCGGCCCGGCGACGAACCCGAGGTTGTGCCCGAGGTAGAGGAGGGAGAAGGCGGACTTCCGGTTCTCCGGGATGGTGACATCCGTGGCCAAGGCGGTAATGGTCGGATCGACCATCCCCATGCAGAACTCCGCGGCCATCATGAACCAGGGTAGCGCCTCGGGCCGCTCGAGATAGCCTGGGACGATAAAAATAACCGCCCCCGCGCTCATCGCCGTCACCAGCAGCCGTTTACGGCCGAAGCGGTCGGAAATCCTCCCCCCGAGGAGAGACCCGGGTATAAAACTCGAGGATGCGAGCAGGATGTAGCGCCCCGCCTCGGAGGCGGTGTAGCCCCCCTGCTGGGTAAGAAGGAGTGTGAGAAACGGATATACGAAGTGGCCGAGGCTGTTTATCGCCTGGGCGACAAACAGCGCATATATCTCCCGCGGGAGCCCTCCGTAGAGCTCCCGGAGGTATCGCGCGCTTTTCACCGTGAGAGTACTCCCCTCCGCCCAGCGGGTGCTGTGGAGGGTACGTTCCGGTAGTGTCGGCGGATGGAGGAGGTGCAAGGCGCGAATACTCGAGATACCTGATGAGGTGCATGTAATGGTTTCTTCGACAATGGTTTAACCTGCTCCTATCCGCAGAGTGGAGGACACTGTACCCCGACCGTTGCCTCTGCTCGCCGAGGCCGGCCGGCTCAGATTCGCGAGGCGATCGCCTCTCCCATCTCGGCGGTGGAAACCGCTTTCTCACCCGGGGCGGCGATGTCCGCGGTCCGCGCCCCGCCGTCGAGGGCGCCCTTTACCGCCTCGAATATCGCCTGGTACGCCTCATCGAGGCCGAAGGAGTACTTGAGCATCATCGCCGCCGACAGAATCTGGGCGATCGGGTTTGCCACGCCCTTTCCGGCTATGTCCGGAGCGGAGCCGCCGGAGGGTTCGTAGAGGCCGAACCTCCCGGCACCGGGGGCTGCCTCGGAGAGGGAGGCACTCGGAAGCATCCCGAGGGAGCCTGTTATCATCGACGCCTCGTCGGAGAGGATGTCGCCGAACATGTTGCCCGCGAGGATTACATCGAACTGTCCCGGATTCTTGACCAGCTGCATAGCGGCGTTGTCGACATACATGTGGGTGAGGGAAATCTCCGGATACTCGGAGGCGATTTCGGTTACCACTTTGCGCCAGAGCACCATATTGGTGAGAACGTTTGCCTTGTCGATGGAGTGGACTCGCCTCTCTCGGCTCATCGCCGCGTCAAAGGCGACCCGGGCGATACGCTCGATCTCTCCTCGGCTGTAGACCATGGTGTCGTAGGCGCGCTCACCCTCGTCCCCCTTGGGCTCGCCGAAGTAGATCCCCCCGGTGAGCTCCCGAACGACGAGGAGGTCGAGCTGCTCCCCGATGGTTGCGTTTTTGAGGGGGGAGGCGTCCCTGAGCTGGGGAAAGATAATCGCCGGCCGGAGGTTGGCAAAGAGGCCGAAGATCTTACGAAGCGGCAGCAGCGCCGCCCGCTCCGGTTGCTGTGCCGGAGGAAGACTCTCCCACTTCGGCCCCCCCACCGATCCGAAGAGGATCGCATCCGCCTGTCGGCACGCCGCGAGGGTGGACTCAGGCAGCGCCTTACCGTGGTTGTCTATGGCGATTCCACCGACATCCGCCTCCCGGTACTCGAGGGTGAGGGAGAACTTCCTTTGCACAGCTGAGAGAACCTTGAGGGCCTCGGCCATCACTTCCGGGCCGATGCCGTCACCTGCCAGGAGCGCTACGGTTTTTTTCATGATGGGTGAGAATCTATCCGGGTCGACCCCGACGAGGCAAGACGGCGGGGTAACCGTCGGGTGACCTTCCTCTCTCTTTTCAATAGAATCACACCCCACTGGAGGTGTCCCTGATGCGAGCCGTCATAACGGTAGTCGGGAGCGACAAGCCCGGGATTATCGCCGCGGTGAGCGGTGCCTTGTCGGAAAAGAGGGTCAATATTCTCGACATAAGCCAGACGATCATGCAGGAGGTCTTTACGATGATCATGCTGGTGGAGACCACCGACATGAACGTCTCCTTCAAGCAGTTGCGTAATCTGCTCACCGAACTCGGCACCCAGATCGAGGTGAGTATCAACTTGCAGCACGAGGACGTCTTTCAGTCCATGCACCGGATTTAGGAGGTACCATGCTCCTCTTCTCACCCTTTGAGATTCGCGAAACGACCCAGATGATCACGGAGCAGAACCTCGACATCCGTACGATCACCCTCGGCCTGAACCTCCTCGACTGTGTCGCCGGCTCTCCTGCCCAGGCACGGGTCAAGGTGTACGACAAGGTAACCCGGGCCGCCGAGCACCTTCTGGAGGTGGGAGAGGCGATCGAGGTGGAGTACGGCATACCGATTATCAACCGCCGGATCTCGGTAACCCCGGTCTCCCTTCTGGTTGAGGCGACGGGGGAACAGGAGCCGATGGAGTTTGCCCTCACCCTCGATCGTGCGGCCCAGGCTGTGGGAGTCGATTTTCTCGGCGGCTACAGCGCTCTGGTCCACAAGGGGATGACCCCCGGGGAGCTACGGCTCATCGAGTCGATCCCCGAGGCTCTCGCCGGTACCGAAAAGGTCTGCGCATCGGTCAACGTCGCGACGAGTCACGCGGGCATAAACATGGATGCCGTCGCGATGATGGGGGAGGTAATCCACCGCCTCGCCGAGGCGACCGCCGACAGCGGTGGGTTCGGCAACGCGAAGCTTGTCGTCTTTTCCAATGTTCCCGGAGACAACCCGTTTATGGCCGGCGCCTTTCACGGCATCGGCGAGGGAGAGCGGGTGGTCCACGTAGGGGTGAGCGGTCCCGGGGCGGTCTACTCCGCGGTCCGGGAGCACCCGGATGCTACCTTCGATGAGCTTGCGGAGATCGTAAAGAAGACCGCCTTCAAGATTACCCGGATGGGACAGCTGGTCCTGGGGGTGGCCGCGGAGCGTCTCGGGGTGGAGCCGGGAATTGTCGACCTCTCCCTCGCGCCGACCCCCGCGGTGGGAGACAGTGTCGCCCGGATCCTCGAGGCGATGGGGCTCGAGCATACCGGTGCCCCCGGTTCCACCGCCGCCCTGGCGCTTCTCAACAACGCGGTAAAAAAGGGCGGGATGATGGCCTCCTCCCGGGTAGGGGGCTTGAGCGGCTCCTTTCTTCCGGTAAGCGAGGACGAAGGAATGGCGGAGGCCGCGGAGGTTGGCGCTCTGTCAATCGAGAAGCTCGAGGCGATGACGGCGATCTGCTCTGTCGGTCTCGACATGATCGCCATCCCCGGGGACACCTCTCCTGCGACGATCTCCGGGATTATCGCAGACGAGATGGCGATCGGTGTGATGAACGGAAAGACCACCGCCACCAGGCTCATCCCGGTCCCGGGGAAGAAGGCTGGGGAGTGGGTCGAGTTCGGTGGCCTTCTCGGCCGGGCGCCGGTGATGCCGGTGAGTCGCTTTTCCTGCGACGGGTTTGTTCGCCGCGGGGGCCTCATACCTGCACCGATCACATCCTTCAGGAACTAGGCCCTCCCCGGGGCAACGGCCCGGCAGCGCCGGCCGCGGCCCCTCGCCGGAGTTGCGGGAGTGGTTCCGCCTCCGGCCCATCGACATCGCCCTCCCTCCATTCTGCAACCTTATGCGCCGGATGTGTGATAAAATACAGGCTTGACCCCGAAAAAAGAGTTCCCTATAGTGCCTGCAAGCATATCTACAGTAAGGAGGTCGTATGCTGAGCGTTCGTTCGAGAATCGTACAATTCGGCATGCCGTTGGCTCTTCTCGTTGGTGCACTGGTTCTGTTTGCCGGGTGTGCCCCTCAGGAAGCGGAGGAGGAAGAGACAGCTGCGGCAGAGCAGGAAACTCTCGTTGTTGCTATTGGTGCCGAGCCGGAGTCCCTCGACCCGGTTAACATGACGTCTGCTCCCGCCGCTACCGTCGGTGAGCACGTGGTCGAGCGGCTTATCTACATGGAAGAGGATGGTTCCCTCATCCCGATGCTCGCCGAGAGCTGGGAGTCCAACGACGACAGTACCGTCTGGACCTTCAACATCCGGCAGGGCGTCAGCTTCCACGACGGCGAGCCCCTCAACGCCGAGGCGGTTGCCGTTAACCTGCGCCGCTTTGTGGACCCCGAGGTTGGCGCGGCATACGCCTTCCTTCTCGGCACGGTGGAGGAGATCGAGGCGGTTGGTGAGTATGAGCTCCAGCTCACCCTTTCCCAGCCCTTCGCCCCTATCCTCGCCCACCTCTCCCACAGCTTTATCGGTATCGTCAGCCCCGCACAGCTCGAGGGTCTCGGACCGGATGACTCTTTCGAGATCCCTGTGGGCACCGGTCCCTACGTCATGACCGACTGGAGCCGGGGTGAGAGCATCTCTCTCGAGGTGAACGAAGACTACTACGGTGATATCCCCGAAATCGAGGAAGTCCGGTTCGACTTTATCCCTGAGTCCTCCGCTCTGATCGTAGCCCTCGAGACTGGTGAGGCCGACGCGATCATGCGTGTACCTCCTCAGGAAGTTGAGCGCGTCGAGGCGGAAGACGGCATCGAGGTTGTCTTCGAGGAGAGCGTCCGGACGATCTACATCGGTTTCAACAACCTCCGGGAGCCCTTTGACGATGCGCGCGTCCGTCAGGCTCTCAACTACGCCATCGACAAGCAGGCGATCGTTGACGGTCTTTTTGAAGGCGTCTTTACCGTCGCCGACGCTCCGATCGTACCTTCGGTGTTCGGACACGAGAGCGTGGGCCCCTACGAGTACAACCCCGACCGCGCCCGGGAGCTCCTCGCCGAGGCCGGCTATCCCGACGGATTCTCCATGACCCTCCACCACCCCACCGGCCGGTATCTCCTCGATGCCACGGTCGCCGAGGCGGTGCAGGATATGCTCGGGGACGTCGGTATCGATGCCACCCTCGAGACCCGTGAGTGGTCGAGCTATCTCGACTTTACCAGCCAGCCCCCGGAGCAGGCTGAGTACGACGCCTTTATGCTCGGATGGGGTACTGTTACCCTCGACTCCGACTACGGCCTCTACGCGCTGCTTCACAGCCGGCAGTGGAATCCGAACGGTAACAACCGCGGTTTCTACGAGAACGAGCGGGTCGATGAGCTTCTCGACGAGGCGCGGGTGGAGACCGATCGCGCCCGGCGGGAAGAGATCTACAGCGAGGCTGTCGAGCTGATCTGGGAAGACGCACCGTGGATCTTCCTGTACAACGAGGGCCAGATCAATGCGAACCGGACCAACGTGGAAGGTCTGATTCACCACCCCCTCGAGAACCTGAGCGTCTGGGACGCCTTCTTCGAGGAGTAATTGATAGAGGTCGTCGCCCCAGGGGTGACGACACGCGGTAATGATGACGGGGTCGCCCGCCTCCCGGCGGTCGGCTCCGTCCGTTTTTTCCGATAGGGGCGAGGGAATCGGAAAAAGCGAAAATCGGGAGGAACCCTGCCTTGTATCAGTACATACTGAGACGTCTTCTTCTCACCATTCCGGTTGTTTTCGGCGTCTCTCTTATCGTTTTTGGTATTATCCGACTCCTGCCGGGGGACCCTGCGAGGGCTCTCGCGGGAGTGAACGCGACCCCGGAGTATATCGAACAGGTCCGGGAGCGCTACGGCCTCAACGACCCGGTCTACGTGCAGTATGGCCGCTTTCTCGAGGGAGTGGTAACCGGAGATCTCGGAACTTCGGTCTTCAGTCGCCGGCCGGTGACAGCGGAGATCAGGGAGCGCTTTCCGAGGACCCTGGTCCTTGCGAGTATCTCTCTGTTTATCGCGACGATTGTCGGGGTATCCGCGGGGATAATCTCGGCCACCAGGCGAAACTCCGTTTTTGACAACGTGAGTATGTTCGTCGCCCTCGTCGGCGTAGCCGCCCCGGTCTTCTGGATGGCGCTGATGCTGCAGCTGCTCTTTTCGGTGCGACTGCGCCTGCTGCCTGCTACCGGCATGGGCGGCATTGAGCACCTGGTTCTGCCGAGCATCACCCTTGGTATGGCGAGCGCCGCCCTCATGGCGCGGATCACCCGGTCGAGCATGCTCGACGTCCTGCGGCAGGACTTTATCACCACCGCCCGGGCAAAGGGACTCGCGGAGCGTGTGGTCATCTACAAGCACGCCCTCAAGAACGCCCTCATACCGGTGGTGACGGTGCTTGGACTGCAGTTCGGCATCCTCCTCGGCGGAGCGGTCCTCACGGAGACGGTCTTTGCATGGCCCGGGGTCGGGCGGCTGCTCGTCGACGCGATACTCCGGCGGGACTACCCGGTTGTCCAGGGGACGGTTATGCTTCTCGCTCTTCTTTTTGTGCTTATCAATCTGGTAGTCGATGTCATCTACGCCTACCTCGATCCGCGGATTCACTATCAGGGAGGCGGCGGTGAGTAATCTGAATCGATCGGGGAGGGCGGTATGAGCCAGGCAGGACTTCCTCCCCAGGAGCCCTTCGAGGGGATACCGGGAGGGTCGGAGGCTGTCGGCGAGAGCCGATGGCGGCAGAGTGAGCTCAGGGCGATATTGCGACACCTGGTAGGAAACCGGGGTGCGGTGGTGGGGCTGGTAATCATCGGAGGCTTCATCGTTGCCTCCCTCTTTGCTCCGCTCCTGTCGACCCACGATCCCACCGAAACCTCCCTTACCGCCCGGCTTCAACCGGCTAGCGGCGAACACCTGCTCGGGACCGACGAGCTCGGACGGGACCTCTACAGCCGGATGCTCTACGGCGGCAGGATCTCTCTCAACATCGGGATAATCTCTGTGGCAATCGGCATTGCCATCGGTATACCGATCGGCTCGATCAGCGGCTACTACGGCGGCAAGCTCGATATCATCACCCAGAGATTTATCGATATCATGATCGCCTTTCCGGGCATCCTCCTTGCGATCGTCGTTGTAACCGTTCTGGGAGTCGGTGTGGAGAACGTGATGATCGCCACGGGCATCGCCAGCGTGCCGATCTACGCCCGCCTCGTCCGGGGGTCGGTGCTGGCGGCGAAAGAGCAGAGCTACGTCACCGCGGCAAAGGCGGCGGGGATCTCGGATCTGAGCATCATATTCCGCCACGTTCTGCCGAACTGTTTAGCGCCGATTATCGTTCAGAGCACCTTTCAGATCGCCACCTCGATTCTCTGGGCCGCAGGGCTCGGTTTTCTCGGCCTCGGAGCCCAGGCGCCGACGCCGGAGTGGGGAGCGATTCTCAGTAACGGTCGCGCGTACATCCGGACCGCCCACCACCTCACCACCTATCCGGGGTTGGCGATTCTGTTGATGGTGCTGGGCTTTAACCTCGTTGGTGACGGGCTGAGAGACGCCCTCGACCCGAAGACACGGTAAGCGTAAACATGTCGAGTTTAGTAGAAATCAAGAACCTCCGAACGAGCTTTAAGACCGAAGGGGGGCGGGTCCAGGCGGTGGACGACGTCTCCATTTCCATCGACGCCGGAGAGGTCGTCGGCCTCGTCGGGGAGAGTGGTTGCGGAAAGACCGCCACCTCCCTGAGCATTCTTCAGCTCCTGCCGACTCCCCCTGCCTCGATTGACGGCGGGGAGATCCGGTTCAACGGCCGGGATCTGCTCACGGTGAGTGGAGAAGAGTTGCGTCGAATCCGGGGCAATGAGATCGCGATGATCTTTCAGGAACCGATGACCAGCCTCAACCCGGTATTTACGATCGGCAACCAGCTTGTGGAGTCGATTGAGCTCCACCAGAACCTCAGCGGCAGGGCCGCCCGGCAACGGGCGATAGAGATGCTCCGCCTTGTAGGGATCCCTCGAGCCGAGGAGGTCATCGACGAGTATCCTCACCGGTTCTCCGGCGGGATGCGGCAACGGGCGATGATCGCCATGGCCCTTAGCTGCAACCCGAAACTCCTCATTGCCGATGAGCCGACCACAGCCCTCGACGTGACGATCCAGGCGCAGATCCTCGAGCTCATGCAGGAGCTGAAGGAGCGGATCGGTACGGCAATCCTCTTTATAACCCATGATCTGAGCGTCATCGCCGAGATGGCCGACCGGGTCGTGGTGATGTACGCCGGCAAGGTGGTGGAGGAGGCGGACGTAAAGACCCTCTTTCACCAACCCGCACACCCCTACACCCAGGGACTCATCCGCAGCCGGCCCACCATCGAGGCGGAGCAGGAGCGGCTGCTCTACATACCGGGCAATGTTCCCAACCCCCTGGAGATGCCCGGGGGGTGTCCCTTTCACCCGCGCTGTCCTCACGCCATGGCGGTATGCACCACGCAGATGCCGCCGACGAGGAGTCTCAACAGCGGTCACAATGTAAAGTGCTGGCTCCACGAGGAGGTCGGCGATGAGGATGCAAGGAAGCTCCGGTCCGGCTTGGAAGAGAAAGGAGAACAGCTGTGAGCGCATCCGGCAAGCCCGCGGGCAGGGAGGGGCGTGAACCGGTTCTCTCGGTCAGGGGTCTCAAGAAGTACTTTCCCATAAAGAGTGGCGTGTTCGGCCGGATGACCGGCCAGGTTAAGGCAGTGGACGGCCTCAGTTTTGATATCTATCCCGGCGAGACCTTTGGTCTCGTTGGAGAGAGCGGCTGTGGAAAGAGTACGACCGGCCAGGTGATCCTCCGACTCCTCTCCTCGAGCGGCGGCAGTGCGATCTTCAAAGGGGAGGACGTTTTCGGGGCGAACAACGAGCGGATGCGGGTCCTGCGCAAGGAGATGCAGATCGTCTTTCAGGATCCTTACAGCGCCCTGAATCCGAGGATGACCATCGGTGCGGCGATTCGGGAGATTCTCCGGGTCCACGACATCGCCTCCGGAGGCGAGGCGCAGGATCGTGTGGAGGAGGTGCTCGAGCGCTGCGGTCTGCAGCCCTACCACTCCCGGCGATACCCGCACGAGTTTTCCGGAGGCCAGCGGCAGCGGGTTGTTATTGCTCGAGCCCTCGCTCTCGATCCGAGCTTCGTTGTCGCCGACGAGCCGATCTCCGCCCTCGATGTGAGCATTCAGAGCCAGATCATCAACCTGATGGAGGATCTCCAGTCGGAGTTCGACCTTACCTACCTCTTTATCAGTCACGACCTGAGTGTGGTAAAGCACATTGCAGATCGGGTGGGAGTGATGTATCTCGGAAAGCTTGTCGAGGTGGCGCAGAAAAAGGAGTTCTACGAGCAACCGCTGCACCCCTACAGTCAGGCGCTTCTTTCAGCGATCCCCGTGAGCGACCCGACCTACAAAAAAAAGCGGATCATCCTGAAAGGGGACGTGCCGAGCCCCGCTAATCCCCCGAGGGGGTGTCCCTTCCACACCCGGTGTCCCGTGGTGATGCCCGTCTGCAAAGAGGTCGTACCGCAGCTGCTGCCGACGCCCTCGGGTCACTACGCGGCGTGCCACAAGGTCCATCCTCCCGAGGCAAGTATCCGTGCCGCCGAGGCCGCAGGTTTCACCGCGGTGGTGAGGGAGAAAGAGGACCCCCGGGGATCGCAAACCGATGGGTAGGCGTGAAAAGAGGGGCGAGGAGGAGCGATACCGCCCCTCGGAGGTTTTCGCGATGATTGTCGCTGCCCTGCAACTGTTGCTTCCGATTGTCGCGGCGATTCTCGCCGCGGCCGTGGCGGGCTACGGGCTCTTCGTCCTTCTCTTCTGAGTATTGGGACTCTCTATCCCGACCAACCCGTCTAATGTGACACATTGTTCTGTGACAAATTGTTGACGCCGCCACTCAGGAATGGTACCGTACCGTCCGGTTATTCTACATCCTGAGCTTGAGGAGTGTTGCATGCGTAGTCGAGGCACCGTTTACACTGTCATCTTTACCTTTGCCGTCACCTTTGTAATTACGCTTCTCCTTTCGGCGACCAACAGCTTTACCGCCCCGATGGCGGAGCTCCACGGTCTCGAGCGGAGGCAGCGGGCGGTTCTTGCCGCTCTCGACGTCTTTCCGGAGAGCCGGGAGGAGGTGTTCGACGCCTATGAGCAGCTCGAGACGTTCGAAGCGGAGGGAGTGCGCCTTTACAGCCGGGAGCGGGAGGAGGGTGACTCCGAGGAGCTCTCCGGCCGTCTCTACGCAAAAGAGTTTTCCGGCCCCGGGGTCTGGGGGCCGATTGTCGGGATCGTCAGCGTCAACTCCAGGGGCGAGCGGATCTTTGCCGTTGAGATCCTCGACCAGAACGAAACTCCGGGACTCGGGGGTCGGATCACCGAGGAGGAGTTCCTCCAGCAGTTCCGGGGCGAGCTGGTTGGCCCTGAGGGGCTTACCATGGTGCCCCGCTCTCCCGGGGATTACGACCCGGACAACAGCTCCATCGACGGCATAGCCGGCGCCACCGGAACAAGTCGTGCCTTCCGGTCGATCATGAACCGGGAGATAGAGACGCTGCGTCGGGCGCTCGAGGATGGCTCCGACCTCAGCCACTCCGCGGATTTTCGGTAGGGATCGTCAGCTGCCTAAGGGTAGCTGTCTAAGGGCAGCTATCCACGGTCAGCTCTCTACGGTCAGCTCTCTGACCAGAGGCGGCGCGACAGGTAAGCTCCGCCTCATCCCCGGCGGGTTCAGCCCCGGGAGCGTACCACCACCTCGATTGCCGCCTGCTCCCCGCCCCCCGGGCGTTTCCGGTAATTTCCCGGATATGGTAGAATCATCATAAGAAGCAACAGCCTCGTAACCAGCTTTGGAGGATAGATAACCTATGGATAACCGTGCGATCGAAGCAGTTTCTCTCTCAGTGCGAACTCTCACCATGGACGCCGTCGAGAAGGCGAACTCCGGGCACCCGGGGCTCCCGATGGGAATGGCGGAGCTTGGGGCACTCCTCTACGGAGAGGTTCTCAAGCATAACCCCGGGGAGCCGAACTGGCCGGGGCGGGACCGGTTTGTACTCTCCGCGGGCCACGGATCGATGTTTCTCTACTCCCTTCTCCACCTCTCTGGATACGACCTCCCCCTGGAGGAGCTCAAGAACTTCCGGCAGGTAGGCTCTAAGACCCCGGGGCACCCGGAGTACGGCCACACTGTCGGCGTGGAGACGACCACCGGCCCTCTCGGTCAGGGCGTTGCCAACGGCGTTGGTCTCGCGATTGCTGAGCGGATGATGGCAGCGCGGTTCAACACGAAGGACCACACCATCATCGACAACTACACCTACGTTCTCGCCGGTGACGGCTGCATGATGGAGGGTGTGAGCTCCGAGGCGTCCTCTCTTGCCGGACACCTGGGACTCGGAAAACTGATCATGTTCTACGACTCCAACAAGATCAGCATCGAAGGCTCCACGGAGCTCGCCTTTAGCGAGAATGTCGGCGAGCGCTACCGCGCCTACGGCTGGCAGGTGCAGGAGGGGGACGCCTACGATGTAGACGGGATCCGAAGGATGATCGCCGAGGCGAAGGCGGAAGGATCAAAGCCGAGCCTTATCATCCTTCGATCCCTTATCGGAAAAGGCTCGCCGAACAAAGCTGGAACCCATGGGGTCCACGGTGCCGCCCTCGGAGAGGATGAGGTCAAGCTCTCGAAGAAGGGCCTCGGCGTGGCGGAGGACTCCCAGTTTTACATCGACCCCGCCGCCACAGCCTACTTTACCGAATACCGAAAGGAGCTTTCCGACCGGTACCGGAGCTGGAAGAACGAGTTCGACGCCTGGAGCAAGGCGAATCCCGGTCTCTTTGCGGAGTGGAACGAGACGGTCACCGGAGATCTCCGGGATATTCTGAGGGACGTAACCCTGCCTGAGTACGAGGTCGGCTCGAAGGTGGCAACCCGTAAGGCGAGCGGAGCGGCCCTCGGGGCGATCGCAAAACTCCTTGCAAACCTCGTCGGCGGGTCTGCGGACCTCGCGCCCTCCAACAACACCGCCCTTCCGGACTACGGCAGCTTTACCCGGGATAATCCGGCGGGCCGGACGCTCCACTTCGGGGTGAGAGAGTTCGCTATGGGCGCCGTCTCCAACGGCATCGCCCTTTACGGAGGAGTGCGCCCGTTCTGCGCGACCTTCCTGGTCTTTTCCGACTACATGCGGCCGGCGATGCGCCTGTCCGCACTGATGGGCGTGCCGGTGATCTACATTCTCACCCACGACTCGATCTTTCTCGGAGAGGACGGACCGACCCACCAGCCCGTGGAGCATCTCGCGGCCCTCCGGGCGATTCCGAATATGCGGGTCCTCAGGCCGGCGGACGGCGAGGAGACCAACGAGGCGTGGCTCATGGCTCTCGAGCACTCTACCGGCCCAACCTGCCTCGCCCTCACCCGTCAGGGATTGCCGACCCTGAACAAGGCGGACATTAACTGGCGCAGCTCCATGCGAAAGGGCGCCTACGTCGTCGAGGATACCGACGGCTCACCGGAGGTGGTGGTGGTCGCCACGGGAAGCGAGGTCTCGATGGCGGTGGAGGCTGCGAGGGAGTCGAAAAAGAAGGTCCGGGTTGTCTCACTCCCCTCCCGGGAGCTCTTTCTCGCCCAGGATAGCTCCTGGAGGGAGAGTATCGTGCCCCCGTCGGCGAGAGTGATCGTCGCTGAGGCGGGGGTCAGCCAGGGGTGGGAGATCTTCGGCGGACAGAGCAGCGACTACCACTGCCTCACCAGCTTCGGCGCCTCCGGCCCGGGCAAGGACGTGGCAGAGGCGATGGGGCTGACCAAGGAGAATCTCCTGGCCAGGATCGACGGCTGATTAGGTGTGCCCGGGGCGCCCCCCGGGAGATTTTGCCCGCGGCGCCCCGCCGGGGGGCTTCACGTTTTGATCTGGAGGTTGTAATGGGTGGTTACTTGCTCGGCATCGACCTGGGAAGCTCATCGGTGAAGGCTTCTCTCCTCTCTGTGGAGAGTGGAACCCGGGTGGCCGCTGCGGTTCGGCCTGCAGAAGAGATGCCGATTTCCGCGCCGCAAAGCGGCTGGGCGGAACAGGACCCGGAGCTCTGGTGGCGCTACGTTTCCGAGGCGATCAGTGAGCTGGGCAAGGGAAACGGAAAGGCGCTTTCCGCGGTAGCGGCTATCGGCATCTCCTACCAGATGCACGGTCTCGTCCCGCTCGACCGCTCCGGAAAGGTGCTGCGCCCCTCGATCATCTGGTGCGACAGTCGCGCGGTCTCCTACGGAAACCGCGCCTTCGAAGCGCTCGGCCGCGAGAAGGTCCTCTCGACCCTCCTCAACTCTCCCGGCAACTTTACCGCGGCAAAACTCGCCTGGATGAAGGAGCAGGAGCCGGAGCTCTTCGAAAGGATCTGGAAAATCGCCTTACCCGGAGACTACATCGCCTACAGGCTCACCGGTGAGCTCGCGACGACCTACTCAGGTCTCTCCGAGGGGATCTTCTGGGACTTCGCCCGGGACGAGCTCTCCCGGGAGCTCCTCGACTACTTCGGCTTCGACCCGGCGATCCTTCCGGAGGCGGCGGAGAGTTTTGCCCCCCTCGGAGCGTTGACCGCAGCAGTCGCCGGGGAGCTCGGCCTCCCGCCGGGGATACCGGTGAGCTACCGCGCCGGAGACCAGCCCAACAACGCCTTTTCCCTCAGGGTTCTCGAGCCGGGTGAGCTTGCCGCCACCGCCGGTACCTCCGGAGTGGTCTACGGTATCGTCGACACCCCCGCGGCTGAACCGAAGTCCAGGGTAAATACCTTTGTCCACGTAAACCACCGACTCGACCAGAAGAGCCGGTTCGGGGTGCTCCTCGCGGTCAACGGTACCGGTATCCTCAACAAGTGGGTAAAGCAGGTCGCGGCGAATCCGATTCATGGTCAGCCGGTCTCCTACGATGAAGTCAACCGCATCGCCGCCGAGGCGCCCGTCGGCTCCCGGGGTCTGCTGTTCATGCCCTTCGGAAACGGAGCGGAGCGGATCCTCGAGAATCGGGATCCGAACGCCTCGGTGCACAATCTGAACTTCAATCTCCACGGTCGCAGTGAACTGTTGCGGGCTGCCCAGGAGGGTATCGTCTTTGCCCTCAGTTACGGCATCGAGATCATGAGGGAGATGGGGATCGAGGTGGAAACGGTCCGGGCGGGGGAGGCGAACATGTTTTTGAGCCCCCTGTTTCAGGAAGCCTTTGCAACCACCACCGGTGCGACCGTGGAGCTCTACAGTACCGACGGCGCCGAAGGTGCCGCCCGGGGCGCCGGAGTTGGGGCGGGTATCTTTGCGGACTTCGACGAGGCGTACCACGGCCTCGCCCTCAAGGGGCGAATCGAACCGGAGGGAGCGCTCACAGGGGCGTACCAGTCCGCCTACGCCGACTGGCGCCGGGTTCTCGAAGAGCGCGTCCTGCTCCAGCCGGCCTATTCACCGTAGTTGAGTATGATCTCCTCCTCCACGGAGTTGTCGGTGTACTTGATCATCAGGGTATCGGTGTCGCTCTCGTAGTGGCGCCCCTTGATGTACGCCTCAAAGAACGGATCGTTTCGCCAGAGCCGTCCAAAGAGGTTCATCGAATCGAACTGCGGTATTCCCTGGAAGATGAGGTAGTGGGTCCGGTTGCGCGGGTAACTGAGAGCGAAGCGGTAGCGATCCTCGGTGATGTCAATTTCGTCGAAATCGACGATCGTCCAGATAAACGAGCCCGCTCCGAGCTCGTCGTAGAGACTGATCATCCGCGGGTAGTTCGGGTTGTCCCGGAGAACCGAGTAGATCCGCTCCGGGCCAAAGGAGCCGGTGGAGCTCTGGATCGCCTGGCCTGAGATAAAGAGGGTCTCCGGCAGAAAGCCGAACTGGTCGGTGAGCTGTACACCTGACAGGACGAGGTTTCGTCCTATCATGACCATCCGCGCATCCTCCTCCCGCTCACCCTGGAGGTTGAGCAGGTGCCCCGCCTTTATGGAGAGTTCGACGTTGACCTCTCCCGGAGAGGTTTCCACAAAAAAGCCGCGGTCGGTCTGGATCATCGCCGGGTAGATCCGCTCCTCGATAATCGGTCGGAACCGCGCCATGATCTCCTCGCTCTCCGGGGTGAGGTGGTCGACGTCGACGTAGTTGCTCAGCATCCCGATCGCGTCGGCCATGGAGACCTGCTGGAAGTCGACGTAGGAGGCGAACTCGAGGGTGGAGCGGAACAGCTCCTCGCTACCCCGGAGGGCGGTAAATGCGATAAGGTCGTCCCGCTGAAAGAGGGTGGGGTCCCGGTTTACAACCTGTTCCTCTATCTCAGCGGCGGTCCGGCGTCCGGCTTCGAGGAATCGAGGGGTTACCTCCCGCAGATCACCGAGGAATGCCGCAGAGAGAAGCCCAACCTCCTCGGGGTGGAGATCCGCCGCCCGGCGCATCTGGTTGAAGGCGACGGTGTACTCGTTTCGCCGCCACGCCTCGGCGAGATAGGCGGTGAGGATCTCCTCGCTGAACCGGGGCGAGGCGCCCCGCATGAGCCAGGTGCCGGTCCCTCCGTTAAACCGCCGATTACCCCAGTCCCGATACGCCTGATCAAAATAGCTGTCCAGCTCGTCGGTGTACTGGTCCTCCGGCACCGCCCGGTCCAGGGTGGCGAAGACGGTAGAGACCAGGTCGAAACGCTCCTCGGTGAACAGGGAGTAGCGTACCGTCTGGGCACCGAACCCCGCGGGGAGCACGATCCTTTCACTCTCCACAGCGGCTCGTTCCGGGAGGGAGACGAAGTAGGTGGTCTCCTCGTTTACGGCGAGAGCGAGGGTACCCTCCGGGGCTCCCTCAGGACTCACCCGCTCGACCCGGTCGGAGACGGCAAAGGGGAGCTCGAGGGAAACAACCTCCTCGGTCCCCTCGAGGGTGTTGAGCTGCGCGGTAATCAGAAGCTCGTCCTCCTCATCCCCGGTAATGCGGTACTGCACGGTAGCCAGAGGACGCGCCTCCCCGGCGGCGCCCCCGAGGCTCCCCTCGCTTCCGTCGGAGACCCGTAAAAAGAGATCGATGCTCTGTCCGTTGAGATTGTAGCGGTAGGGAACAAGGGAGACCGTCTCCCCCGAGGCGGTCCTGAGAATTGCGGTCTCCTCGGTGCCGAAGTCGAACAGGAGGCCCTGAAAGCTCACCTCCGCCGCGGTGATTTCCGACCGCGGCGTCTGCTCCTGCTGCTCGTCTACCACACCGGTAAAGGAGAGTTCCCTAATGGAGAATGAGACGCTTGTGGTCCCGGAGAACTGCAGGAAGAGAAGCAGCAGGATCACGCCGACATATACCAGGGGTACAAAGAGATACCGCCGGCCAACCCGAGTATGCATAATGGTGGACTGTAGCAGGATTTGAACTTCGAAGCAAGTTTCGCTATGATTGGCCCGCCTATGAAGATCACCTACCTTCTTCTGCTGGGCGCCGCTGTGGCGCTCCTCACCTTCAGCTGCGCAACCGCCCCGGAGGCTCCACCATCGCAGGAGCCGGAGCCACCGGCAGAAGAGCCGATTGTGGATCCCACCGAAGAGGCGTATGAGAGCATCAGTCTCGCCGTCGCGGCGGGAGACCCCCGGGCGGCGATCGCAGCCTACGAGCGGGCGGAGCTCGAGAACCCGGATCAGCCGGAAACGAGGGTGCTGTTGGCGAACCTCTACATGAGTGCCGGTGAGCTCGGTGAGGCGGAGAGGATCATCGACGAGGTCCTCGCCGGCGACCCCGACCAGAGCGACGCCCTCTACGCAAAAGCGCTTATCGCCGGGGCTCGGGGAGACCGGCGGCAGAAGCGGGACCTCCTCACCCGGGTGGCCGAGCAAGACCCCGGCAACGCCCAGGTCCAGGCGGCTCTCGGGGAGGTACACCTGGAAAACCGTAACTTCCGGTGGGCGGAGGAGTCGTTTCGGGCGAGCCTGGAGTCGGAACCGGACAACTTTGTCGCCCTCCAGGGCCTCGGTAACGTAAAGCTGCGCACGGATGAGCCGGAGCAGGCGGAGGAGTATCTCACCCGGGCGATAGAGGAGCGGGAGGACTATCCCTTTTCCTACGTCGATCGTGGGCGGGCGCGGATTCTCCAGGACCGCTACCCGGACGCCGAGGCGGACCTCGACAGAGCTATCGAGCTCGACCCGGCGTTTGCCTGGAACTACCTCGACCGGGGCCGGGTCCGGGCGCAGCGGAACAACGCCGAGGGGGCGGAGGCGGATTTCAGTCGCGCCATTGAGCTGAACGAGGAGATCTTTCTCGCCTACGTCTACCGGGCGCGGATGCGGGACCGCCTCGATGAGCACGCCGCGGCGGTTGAGGATTACGAGCAGGCGATCGAGATGCGTCCCGACTACTATCCCGCCTACGCCCCCCTCGGGACGCTCTACTATGAGGCGGGCCGGTGGCGGGAGGCGCACCAGATGTTCGACCGCAGCTATCGCCGCTCCGAGACCACAGACTACGGCCACGCCCTCATGGCGGGCCTCGCCCTCAAGCGGCTCGAACAGGAGCGTGAGGCGAGGGAGTACCTCAGGTCACGACTCAACGAGATGCCGAGAGATTCACTCTACTACCACGTGGGACGCTACATGGTTGAGCCCTCCTATGAGGGACTCGCCTTTCGGGAGCTCCAGAACGACGAGGATGAGGTGACTCGCAGCCGCCTGAGCTTCTACATGGCTTCTCAGTACGAACTGAACGGGAAGCATACCCTCGCCCGTCGACTCTATGCTACAGTGACCGGACAGGAGCTTAGAGGGTTCCTGGAGCACCGCCTCGCCACGAGGCGCCTGGAAGAGCTGCGGGAATAGGTAATGCGAGGAATACAGGAGCTTAAAGCCGTTCTCGATCCGGCGCGCCAGATTGTCATCCAGGCTCATGACTTCCCGGATCATGACGCGGTGGCTTCGGCCTTCGCCCTGCAGCGGCTTCTGGCGGCCAACGGCGTCACCGCCGAGCTGTGCTACGGCGGGGATATCCAGAGCGACTCTCTCCGGGAGGCGATCGAGCTTCTCGAAATTCCGATCGCCTCGAGCTCGGAGACGGAGATTCGCCAGGACGCCCAACTCATTATCGTCGACGGGTTTGTCGGCAACACCAACATGACCGGACTCCCGGGCAAGGTCGCCGGCGTGGTAGACCACCACGTTCCACCGACGGACCCTGAGGTCCCGTACTGGGACATCCGGGAGGAGTACGGCTCCTGCTCCACCATAATCTACGAGTACTACAAGATCGCCAGCGTCGACATGGAGCGGTCGGTGTCGACGGCGCTGCTGATGGGGCTGATGATGGATACCGCCTTTATGACTCGGGGAGTCCATAAGATCGACCTCCAGGCGTTCGGAGATCTCTTTTTCCGGGGTGACTGGGAGACCGCGAGCCGGCTTCTGAAAAACTCCCTCTCCCTCAACGATCTGTCGGTCTTCCGGGAGGCGATAAACGAGTGTGTCGTCGCCGGGGACTTCTGCTACGTCCCCCTGGACAAGGAGATCAGCCCCGAGGTGATGGCCCTGGTGGCGGATTTTTTTCTAGGTCTTCGGGAGATCCACTTCGTTGTCGTGGTCGTCGGAGACCGGGACGAGTACCGCCTCTCGGTTCGCAGCGAGGACGCCCGACGCCCGACGGACGTCGTTATTCGCTCCGCCCTCGACTCCATCGGCTCCGGGGGCGGGCATGTCCACATGGGAGGCGGGAGCATTCCCCGGGATCTCTACCCGGGAGAAGAGGGATTGCGGAAACGCTTTATCGCCGCACTGGAGAGTCTGCAACCTTGAGCGAAACCATTACCCGTCTGCAACTCGGTGAGCGGACCGTCGTACTCGTCGGTACTGCCCACGTCTCCCGGGAGAGCGTCAACGAGGTCGAGTCGATCATCCGTGAGGAGTCCCCGGACCGGGTCTGTGTCGAGATCGACGCCCAGCGGTACAAGGCGATCTCCGAAGGGACGAGCTGGGCCTCCATGGACATCTACAAGATCATCAAGGAGGGCAAGGCGTTCCTCCTGCTCGGAAACCTCGTGCTCCAGGCGTTTCAGCGCCGGATGGGCGTGGACCTTGGCGTCAAACCCGGGGAGGAGATGCGGGCGGCGATCCGGGTCTCAAAGGAGCTGGAGATCCCCTTCTCCTTTGTCGACCGGGAGATACAGACCACCCTCCGTCGCGCCTGGGCAAAGAGCTCCCTCTGGGGAAAGAACAAGCTCCTCGCAGCGCTGCTCTCCTCGGTCTTCACCAACGAGAAACTGACGGAGGAGGAGATCGAGAAGCTCAAACACAAAAGCGAGCTCGAGACGATGCTCGATGAGCTCGCCGACTATCTACCCGCGGCCAAACAGGTCCTCATCGATGAGCGCGACCAGTACCTGGCAACCAGGATCTTCGAGAGTGAAGGGGAGAAGGTGGTCGCCGTCGTCGGCGCCGGCCACGTCCCCGGGATCATCAACTGGCTCGAGGCGCTCCAGCAGGGGGAGCGGGAGGCGGACCTCTCGGCTGTCGATCACGTGCCGCCCCCCAGCGCAGCGGCCCAGGCGTTAAAGTGGGTGATTCCGGCGGTAGTGGCGGGACTTATCATCTACGGATTCGTCAACAGCGGCTGGACCGGCGGCCTCGAGGCGCTCACCCGGTGGGTCCTGGTAAACGGCACCCTCTCGGCGATCGGTGCTGCCGTCGCCCTCGCCCACCCCCTCACCATAGCCGCAAGCTTTCTCGCCGCCCCGGTGACCTCGATGAACCCGACCATCGGCGTCGGCCTGGTCACCGGCCTCCTGGAATCGATTTTCCGCAAACCCCGGGTTGCGGACCTCGAGGCGCTCCCGGAGGACATCCTCTCGCTCAAGGGGTTTTTCACCAACCGCTTTACCCACATTCTCATCGTCTTTTTCTTTTCCACCATCGGCAGCGCCATCGGCACCTTTGTAGCCCTCCCCTTTCTCTTCCCCGGCAGGTAGTCTCCGGCGCTCCGTTCCCAGCCGCTGCGATCCGAAGCGGGGGTGGGACGGCGTGGCCCGCTGCCCTCAGGCGCCCGGGGAGCGGCCGAAGACCGCCTTGATCGCCTCGCTGAGATCTCTCACCGGGATCCATGCGGGCCCACCCTTCCCGGTCTCCCCCGGCTCCCCGCCCTCCCGGGATCGGCTCGGTCCGACGAGCCTGGAGAAGCCGAGCTCCCGGGCGGTCCGGATACGCCGATCGAGATGGCCTATCGGTCTGATCTCCCCGGCAAGGGTTACCTCCCCGGCCACCGAGACCTCCGGAGGCACCGAGAGGCCGCTACGGGCGGCGTAGAGCGCTACCGCGAGGGGGAGGTCGACGGCGACCTCATCTATTCTCATCCCTCCGGCAACGTTGACGTAGACGTCCTGGTCGGAAAAACGCATGCCTACGTGCTTTTCGAGGACCGCCGCCATCCGGCTTACCCTTCTTCCATCCACCTTCTCCGCAAAGACCCGGGACATGCCGCCCTTGGCGGGGACGGTGAGCGCCTGGAGCTCCACCAGGAGGACCCGGGAGCCCTCGTAGACCGGGGCGACCACAACCCCCGAGGGTAGCGCCCCCTCCCGGTCGACGAGAAAGATCGATGAGGGGTCTGTCACCTCCGAGAGACCTGAGGCGCCCATGGTAAAGAGGCCGACCTCGTCGGTGGAGCCGAAGCGGTTCTTTGTCGCCCGGAGAAAGCGGGTCTCGTTGTCGGCGTGATCAAAGAAGAGAACCGCGTCGACCATGTGCTCCACCGCCTTCGGACCGGCGATGCTCCCCTCCTTGGTAACGTGGGCGACCATAAAGAGCGCCGCCCCGCTCCCCCGGGTCCACTCCACAAGCTCATGGGTAGCGTACTTGATCTGCCCCACCGTTCCGGGCACCGTCCCCGCCTCCTCGCTGAACATCGTCTGCACCGAGTCGATGACGATCACCTCCGGCTTGCGCCTCGCGAGGTGGTTGAGAATCAGATTGAGATTGGTCTCGCAGAGCAGCTCGATCCGCGAAGCCGCCGCACCGAGGCGTTCGGAGCGAAGCCGGATCTGCTGGGCCGACTCCTCCCCGGAGATGTAGAGGACCACTGCCTCCCGGGAGAGGGAGGCGGCGGCCTGGAGCATGAGGGTCGATTTGCCGATCCCCGGCTCGCCGCCAAAGAGAACCGTCGCTCCGGCCATCGCCCCCCCGCCGAGGACCCGGTCGAGCTCGCCGATCCCCGTGGTTCTTCTGATGCCCGGGGAGGCGGTGACCTCCCTGAGCGCGACCGCCCCGGGGTGCGCCCCCCGGCCGCCGGCGGCGCCTGCCCCGGAGCTGCCCCCCGCCCCCCGCCCGGCGGACCCGCCTCGGGCAGCGCGGTTTGCCACCTCCACGAGGCTGTTCCAGGCGCCGCAGCCGGGACACTGCCCGAGCCACTTCGGCTCCTGATGGCCGCACTCGTTACAGAGGTAGTAGGTATCTCGTTTGGACATCCCTCCTCCTTCTCCGGAGAGTACCGGGAGAAGGAGTTTCTGTCACTGAGGCTCTCCGTGAGGCGCTTTCGACCCGCTCATGCATCGCCCCGGCCGGCGCGGGCTATCGCACCTCGACAAGCCGGATATCGAAGACGAGA
>JBKHDM010000043.1:0-26847 GCA_046541355.1 Spirochaetaceae bacterium | reverse complement strand
GAGTTGCCCCCGCCGGTGCCGGCCCCGCCATCCGGCCTCTCGAGGGCAACGGTCACAACCGCTTCGCTTCCATCGACCTCTGCCCCGGTTACAGCGATCCGGCGCTCATGAGGGATCAGGAACTCCTGAAGCCTCCGCGCCGTCCTCCCCTCGAGGCTGAGATCCGGGGAAATACGTTCGAGGGTATCGGTGTCTCCCGCTTCGAGAGCGTCAAAGAAGCGCTCGGTTTCCTCAACCACCGCCTCCCGCCCTCCGTGCCCGGGAGAGCAGCCGAGGAGGAGGATGAGGATGAGGATGAGGATGAGGAGTGGTACCGTCGCTGCAGAAAAAAGGCGGGCCCCCCGAGGCGGCCCGCCGCTTACATCCGATCTGATGGTGGTTCGCCTCAGCTGTCGTAGCTTACAACCGTCCCGGATACGGTGGCGGTCGCCGGAGCGTAGATACCGAAGGTTACCCCGTTCAGGAGAAGGTCGATAAAACTCGCCTCGTAGCGGATCTGTACGTTGATCGCCGCGTCTCCCGCTTGACGCTGCACCTCGCTACGAATCGCGTCGTAGATCTCCTCGTTCATTTCCGCGGCGGTAACGTTAACGAGGTTGATCCCTCCGCTGTTGCCGAGAAGCTCATGAACCTTAACCGTGGTTTCGAAGTCTCCAACGGGTGTCATCGCAGGCATGTCTTCGACGATGCTGACGCCGGAGAGCTCGAAAGTGGTACACCCAGCTACTGCAAGTACAGCGGCGATCACCGCGGCTACCTTGACCCAACGCTTCATAAACTCCTCCTGAACAAATAGGATATTACTGATAAGAATAGCGATTTGAGCCGCATTTCTCAACAGCACCAGCGACTTTTATCGGGGCAGCCCCCGGAGGCGGCCGGTCAGCCGCGCTCGGCGATGGGCTTGACCGGGAGGCCTACCTCGCCGGTGTACAGCGCCCTTGGCCGGAAAATCCTGTTGTCCTGCCGCTGTTCGAGAACGTGGGCGAGCCAGCCGGAGGCGCGGGCGGCGGCGAAGATCGGGGTAAAGAGGACCTTCGGGATTCCGAGGAGCGTGTAAACCGAGCCGGAGAAGAAGTCGACGTTCGGGTAGATCGGCTTTCCCTTCTCCTCCATGATCTCCCGAAAGACCGTCTCGACCTCTTTGAGAATCCGGTAGTAACTGCTGCTGCTCTGCTGGTCGGAGAGCTCCTCGAGAAAGCGCTCCATAACCACCGATCGAGGGTCCTTGGCGCGGTAGACCCGGTGGCCCATTCCCATGATCTTTTTCTTCTTCTTCAGGGCGTCGTTGATGTAGGGGCGGACGTTTTCCACCGAGCCGATCTCCTCGACCATATCCATGACCCGCTCGTTTGCTCCACCGTGGAGGCTGCCGAAGAGGGCGCCGATCGCCGCGGAGATGCTGCAGTAGCAGCTCGAAAGGGTCGAGGCGACGACCCGGGCGGTAAAGGTGGAGGCGTTGAAGCTGTGCTCGGCGTGAAGGATGAACGCTTTGTCCATAACCTGCCCTTCAAACGCCGTCGGGACCTCGCCACGGAGCATGTAGAGGAAGTTTTCGCCGTGGCTCAGGTCATCCCGGGGAGGGACGTAGTCGAGGCCCTGGCCGAACCGGTGGTAGGCGGCGATTACCGAGGGAATCTGCGCCACCTGATGGAGGGTGTCGCGACAGTTGCAGTAGGCGTCATGCTCGATCTTGTGATCGACGTAGCTCGACAGGTAGGAGATAACCGACTGGAGCAGCTCCATCGGATGGGAGTTACGGGGAAAGCTCCGGATGACCTCGAGGATCTCCGGCGTCAGGGCGCGCCCGGCTCGCATCCGGGTGCTGAACTTCTGGAGCTGCTCCTCTGTCGGAAGGTCTCCGTAGAGGAGGAGGTAGGTGACCTCTTCGAAGGTCGTTTTTTCCACCAGCTCCGAGATCGGATAGCCGAGGTAGTAGAGCTCCCCCTTCTCCCCGTCGACCTTGCAGATTTTGCTCTCCCCGGCGATTACGCCTTCAAGCCCTTTTGCATACTCAACTTCACTCATAGCAACACTCCTATTTGGTGTGAATCGCACGGCCCGCTACTGCGAGGGCTGCTTCCTTTACCGCCTCCGGAAGGGTGGGATGGGCGTGGCAGGTCCGGGCCATATCCTCGGCACTTCCGCCAAACTCCATTACCGCCGCCGCCTCGGCGATGAGATCCGAGGCCCAGGGGCCGACTACGTGCATGCCGAGAACCCGATCGCTCTCCTGGTGGGCGAGGATCTTTACGAAGCCGCCGGTGGTGTCCATCGCCAGGGCGCGGCCGTTGGCGGCAAAGGGAAAGCTCCCTTTCTTGAAGGGAACTCCCGCTTCCTCGAGCTGCTCCTCGCTCTGTCCGACGCTCGCCGCCTCGGGCCAGGTGTAGACCACGTTGGGGATGACATCGTAGTTGACGTGTCCCGGTTTGCCCGCGAGAATCTCGGCAACCGCAACTCCTTCGTCCTCCGCCTTGTGGGCGAGCATCGGTCCACGGACGATATCGCCGATGGCGTAGACGTCGGTCTGGGATGTCTCGAATCTCCGGTTGACAGTAATATGCCTTCCGTTTTCATCTAATGCAAGGGAGAGGGAGTCGATGTTGCACCCCTCGAAGTAGGCTCGACGGCCGACGGCGACAAGTATTTTGTCTCCCGAGTAACTCACCTCTTCGCCCTTGTCGTTCTCGGCGATAAGTCTGACGCTCTTTTTGTTTTTCTTTACGCCGGTGACTTTTGTCTTGACCTCGAAGGTGATCCCCTGCTTCGAAAGCTCCCGGCGCATCGTCTTTGCAACCTGGGCGTCCCATCCGGGGAGTATCTCCGGCATGATTTCCACCACCGTAACCTTTGCGCCCAGACGGGACCAGACGCTCGCCATCTCCAGGCCGATTGCCCCGGCCCCGACAACGAGGAGCTCCCCGGGGACCGAGTCGAAGGAGAGCGCCTCGGTGGAGCTCACCACCTGCTCGCCGTCAAAGGGAAGAAAGGGAAGCTCCACCGGCACGCTTCCGTTCGCCAGGACGAGCTTTCCGGTCTCCACGGTTTCGACCGGCGACCCCGACTCGTCCCGGACCTCGATGGTGTGGGGGTCGACGATCCAGGCGGTGCCGTAAAAGACATCGACGCCGTTGCCTTTCATCAAGCTCTTGACCCCGCCGGTGAGCTTGGCAACGACCTTTTCCTTTCGCTCCATCATCTTTGCGAGGTTGAGCTCGAGGGAGCCGATCTCGATCCCGTGGTCTGCGGCCTCGTTCTTTGCCCTGGCAAACAACTCACTCGAGTCGAGGAGGGTCTTCGAGGGGATACACCCGATGTTGAGGCAGGTTCCTCCGAGGCTCTTTCGTTTTTCTACAACCGCGGTCTTGAGGCCGAGTTGGGCTGCCCGAATCGCCGCGACATACCCCGCGGGACCGGCACCAATGATTGCTACGTCATAGCTGCTCAAACGAACACTCTCCTTTCTGCACTCTAGAGGCCCAAAAGCATTCGCCGGGGGTCCTCAATCAGTTCCTTGATCTTTACGAGAAATCCAATCGCCTCCCGGCCGTCGACGACGCGGTGGTCGTAGGTCAGAGCGAGGTACATCATCGGTCTGATTACTATCTCGTCGCCTATCGCCACCGGGCGTTTCTGGATCGCGTGCATGCCGAGTACGCCGGACTGGGGAGGGGAGGGGATCGGGGTCGAGAGCATCGAGCCGAAGACCCCGCCGTTGGAGATGGTGAAGGTGCCGCCGGTCATCTCGTCGGGCATAATACGCTGTTTCTGCCCTCGCTCAATGAAGTCGAGAATCTCCTTCTCGATGTCGGCGAAACCCTTATTCTCCACGTTTTTTACCACCGGTACGATCAAGCCCTTCTCGCTCGAGAGGGCGACGCCGATGTTGTAGAAGTCGTTGTAGACGATATCGGTCCCGTCGATATAGGCGTTGATCTCCGGGTAACTCTCGAGCGCCTTCTGGGCAGCCTTGAGGAAGAAGCTCATGAAGCCGAGCTTTACCCCGTAGCTCTCCTCGAACAGCCCCTTGTACTCCCCTCGGAGGGCGATCACCTCCTGCATGTCAACCTCGTTGAAGGTGGTGAGGTGGGCGGCACTCTGCTTGCTCCGCACGAGGTTCTCGGCGATCCGCTGTCGCAGCTTGCTCATGGCGACCCGTCGCCGGCTGCCGGCGGAGGACGCCGCGGAGCCGCCGCCGGTCTTGCCGGCGCTCGAGGGCTCCCCGCCCCTCTCCCGGGAGTCGCCGGAGGAGTCGCCGGCTGCGGTCGCGCCCTTGCCTGCTCCCCCCGCCTCACCGCTTTCAAAAGCGCGCTGCACGTCCTCCTTGGTGATAAGGCCGTTCTTGCCTGTAGCTCTGATCGAGGCGGGGTCGAGGCCGTGCTCGCTTATCATGCGTCGGACCGCCGGGGAGAGGACGCCGTTGTTGAGCTCTCCGGAGCTTGTGGCGCTTCCCGCGGGACTCGAGGCGGCGGCGCTTGTGTCGTCCTGCTCTTTCTCCTCCCTCTCGGCGGCCTCTGGCGCATCTGTGTCACCGCCGCCGGAGCTCTCTTGCGGGGAAGCTTCAGTGTCGATCTCCGCGACAACCTGGCCGATCTCCACCTCTTCGTCCGCTGCAACCTTGATGACGAGCTTGCCGGAGTAAGGGGAGGGAACCGGAAGGGTCGCCTTGTCCGTCTCGAGCTCGAAAATCTCATCTCCCGCGTTGACGAACTCACCGTCGTTCTTGAGCCATGCGGCGAGAGTACCGGAGGAGACCGACTCTCCGACCTGGGGAACTTCTACCTGCTTCATCTCTTAGCTACCTTTCCTCTGTGTGCGAAGGCGTCGTTGAGCAGACTCTCGAGCTGCTCCTGGTGTTCATTGTAGGACCCCGTGGCCGGTGAGGCACTCGGTCCTCGACCGACGTATTCGATGTTCTCCACATCGAGAATCGTGGCGAGGCGGTTCTGGATAAAGCGCCACGCCCCGCGGTTTCGCGACTCCTCCTGGGCCCATATGAGGCGCTCCCGCTTTTTGTACCGTGAGGCTATCTTCTTGAGCTCCTCCTGAGGGAAGGGGTAGAGCTGTTCGATTCGGATAATGGCGGTGCTCTCATCCTCGAGCTCGGCTCGCCTCGCCGCAAGATCGTAGAAGACCTTGCCGCTGCAGAAGATGAGGTTTTTCGCGTCTGTGTTGGGGTCGTCTATCACGTAACGGAAGTGGCCCGACTCGAGCTCCCGGAGGGGTGAGACCGCCTCCTTGTGGCGAAGCAGGCTCTTGGGACTCATGACGATCAGGGGCTTTCGAAAGTTCTGCTTCATCTGCCTGCGGAACATGTGAAACGCCTGGGCCGGGGTCGTCGGGTTGACCACCTGCATGTTGTTCTCGGCGCACAGCTGCAGGAACCGCTCGAGGTGGGCGCTGGAGTGCTCGGCGCCCTGTCCCTCGTAGCCGTGGGGAAGCAGCATCACAAGTCCCGAGGAGCGGAACCACTTGCGCTCGCTCGAGGAGATGAACTGGTCGATGACTACCTGGGCTCCGTTGACGAAGTCTCCGAACTGCGCCTCCCAGATGACGAGTATGTTCGGTTGTGCCAGGGAGTAGCCGTAATCGAAGCCGAGGACGGAGAACTCCGAGAGGGGACTGTCGTAGACCGAAAAGGTCCCCTGCCCCTCACCGACGTGCTGCAGGGGAGTGTAGGTACGCGGTGTCTTTGCCTCCACGTCCCACCACTCCGCGTGACGGTGGCTGAAGGTGCCCCGGGCGCAGTCCTCGCCGCTGAGACGGATCGGATACCCCTCTTTGAGGAGGGTGCCGAAGGCGAGGGCCTCCGCCATACCCCAGTCGAGCCCCTCACCGGATTCGATCATCTCACTGCGCGCTTTGACAAGCCGCTTAAGTTTCGGGTGGAGGTTGAAGCCCTCGGGAACGGTGACAATCGCCTTTCCAACCGCCTCAAGGGTGGATCGCTCCACCCCGGTCTCCACCGGCTCAAAGGAGTACTCCCGCTGAAAGCCGGTCCACTCCCCCTTCTCGAAGGCGTCGTCGAGGTTCGGGGTGTAGCCGTGTTTCGCCTCCTCGAGCTCCTCCTTGAGGACCTGCCGGTACTGTCGGCGAAACGCCTCCTGCTCCTCCTCGGGATAATCCCCCGACTCCTGGAGCTTCTTTCCGTAGATCGAGGTGACGCTCGGGTGCTTCCTGATGAGGTCGTACATGATCGGGTGGGTAAAGGAAGGCTCGTCCGCCTCGTTGTGACCGAGCCGGCGGTAGCACAAGATGTCTACCACCACGTCATAGCCGAACTTCTGGCGCCAGCGCATGGCGAGGTCGATTGCCCGCACCACGCTCTCGGGATCGTCACCGTTGCAGTGGAAGATCGGGATCGGCATCGATTTGGCGATGTCCGTGGCAAAGAAGGTTGACCGGGCGTCCCGGCTCGCCGTGGTAAAGCCGATCTGGTTGTTGAGGATTATGTGGATCGTGCCCCCGGTACGGTATCCCTTGAGGAGGCTCAAGTTGAGGGTTTCCGCCACAACCCCCTGCCCCGAGAACGCCGCGTCCCCATGGATCAGCACGGGCATGACCTTCTTGCGGTTGTAGTCGTTTCTGAGCCGCTGGATGCCTCGCGCCTTCCCTTCGACCACCGGATCAACCGCCTCGAGGTGGCTCGGGTTCGCCACCAGGGAGATATGGATAACCTTGCCGGTCTCCTTGTCGTGGAAGTCGAAACTGTGCCCGAGATGGTACTTGACGTCCCCGGTACCGCCGTAGGTGTGGGGCTTGTAGTTGTCGATAAACTTGCTGAAGGTCTCGACGCCGGGTTTTCTCAAGGCGTTGGTAAAGATGTTGAGCCGTCCCCGGTGCGCCATCCCGAGGACAATCTCCTTAAGGTTGTGCTGGGCAGCGGTGTAGATCAGATAGTGCATCGCCGGGATGAGGGACTCGCCCCCTTCGAGGGAGAAGCGCTTCTGCCCGACAAAGTTTGTCTGGAGAAAGCTCTCGAACTCCTCAGCCTTGATGAGATCCTTCTGGATTCGGATCTTCTGTTCCCGGCTCCACGTCCGGCGGCTCCCGGGGCTCTCTATCTTTTCAAGAAGCCACCGCTTCATCGGCTTGTTGAGTATGTGCAGGATATCCACACCCAGGGTACCGGTGTAGATCTCCTTTGCCTGGCGAAGGATCTCCCGGAGCGGAGCGCTCCGCGGCTGGAAGTAGGTTCCGTTCTCGAACTCCGTGTCGAGGTCGTCGTCGCTGAGGCTGTACTCCTGGAGGGAGAGGCTGGAGTAGTTACCTTCGACGGTGATGCGCATGTAGCGCATCTCCGGAGTCTCGTAGCGGTCGAGGGGGTTGAGGTTGGCATAGACGTACCCGAGGGAGCGGTAGGCGTCGAGAAGGCGGTTGACCTGCTGCTGCTTATCCGCGACCCCCTGCGCGGTCTTGCCGACGACCGGCGCCGCGGACTCGCTGCCTGTACGCGGCATGCCGACAGCCCACTCGTCCATTTTGCCCCGCTCCCGGTCGGTTGTGAGGGCAGTGTGTCCGTTACCTGAGGAGTCGGGCTCCGAAATTTGGCCCAGCGCCGCGTCGAAGCCCTTGAAGAAGAGTTGCCACTCCCGTGGGACCTCCTCGGGGTTCTCCTTCCAGCGCTGGTACATCTCATCGACGTACCCGACGTTTACCACATCCAGCGAGTTGTTCTCCATTGGGTCTCTCCACAAATAAAAAGGGTCGATGTCCCTTCGGGACGCCGACCCCTACACTATACTACAGATACTTTCGCAAGTGGAACGGTTACGCGTCGCCCCTCCACTCCAGCTCCTTAGGGTCAACCGCCGAGTTTCATCTTCAGAAGCCCCGGGATCTCGTCGGGCTTGTCGGCCACAGGAACTCCTGCCGCCTCGAACGCCTTTACCTTTGCCTCCGGCGTGCCTTTGCCGCCGGAGATAATCGCGCCGGCGTGGCCCATCCGCTTTCCGGGGGGAGCGGTGCGACCGGATATAAAGGCGACGCACGGCTTGGACATATCTGTCTTTATGAACTCTGCCGCGGCCTCCTCGTCCTCTCCTCCGATCTCACCGATAACCACGACCGCGTCGGTATCCTTGTCCTCCTCGAAGAGGGCGAGGGCGTCTATGAAGTTGGTTCCGATAACCGGGTCACCGCCGATACCGACGCAGGTCGACTGCCCCATCCCGCTGGTGGTCAGATTGAAGACAACCTCGTAGGTGAGGGTGCCGGATCGGGAGATAACGCCGATTCTGCCCGGTTTGTGAATGTGGTACGGCATGATGCCGATCTTGCACTTACCGGGGGAGATGAGCCCGGGGCAGTTGGGTCCGATCAGCCTGAGGCCCTTCGAGCCGACAAAGTTGTAGGCGTCCAGCATTTCGAGTACCGGTACTCCCTCGGTTATACAGATAATGAGGGGGACCTCGGCCTCCGCCGCTTCCTTGACCGCGGCGGTGGCAAACCTGGCGGGAACGAAGATCACCGAGGCGTCGATCCTCTGATCCGCCTGCGCCTCCTTTACCGAGGCGTAGACCGGGATCCCCTCGACTTCCTGTCCCCCCTTGCCGGGCGTCACGCCGGCGACGACGTTGGTCCCGTCTTTCTTCATCTGCCTCGCGTGGAAGGAGCCGTCCCGGCCGGTAATGCCCTGGACGAGTACGTTTGTCTGTTCGTCGATGAGAATGCTCATAGGGAAACCACCTTCTGAACTGCGTCGCTTAACTGGTCGGCCACCTCGAAGCCCTTTTCTTCGAGCATTCTGCGGCCCTCTTCCTGGTTGGTACCGACAAGCCTGATGACCAGAGGTACCTTGATGTCGATCTGCTCGGTAGCCATGATCAGTCCCCGGGCGATGTCGTCACACCGGGTTATGCCACCGAAGATGTTAATGAGGATCGCCCGGACCTTCTCGTTTCGCAGAATGATCCTGATCGCGTTGAGCACCTTTTCGGGATTGGAGCTTCCGCCGACGTCGAGAAAGTTAGCCGGGTTTCCGCCGTAGAGCTTGATAATGTCCATCGTCGCCATGGCGAGGCCTGCGCCGTTCACAATACAGCCGATGTCCCCATCCATGCTGACAAAGCTCAAGCCGTGCTGCCTGGCGTCGATCTCATCCTGGCTCGACTCCTCGGGGTTCCACAGTTTCTGTACATCCTCATGTTTGTACAGGGCGTTGTCGTCGAAGTTGACCTTCGCGTCCAGGGCGAGGAGCGTGTTCTCATCCACCAGGGCGTAGGGGTTTATCTCGACGATGGAGCAGTCCTTTTCCACAAAGAGCTTGTAGAGCTTTTCGATCGTCTCCTCCGCCTGCGCGATACGTGGGTCGGTCTCGAAGACCTTTTGCAGCTCCACCTTTAGGGCGGCCCGGTCGATGCCCTCGGTGATGTCGATGGGGAACTTGATGATTTTCTCGGGTTCCTTTACCGCGAGCTCCTCGATCTCCACGCCACCCTCTTTGGTCATCATGAGGATGATCTTCTTGCTGGTTCGGTCCATGATGAGACCGACGTAGTACTCCTTGATGATGTCCGCCGCCTTGGTGACAAGCACTTTCTCCACCGGGAGCTCTTTAATGGTCAACCCGAGGATATCCCGCGCCTTAGCCTCAGCCTCCTCGGGGTCCTTGGCGAGTTTTACGCCCCCCGCCTTGCCGCGGCCACCGACGAGCACCTGCGCCTTGATTACCACCGTCCCGCCGATTTTTTCAGCAGCCTTTCGGGCATCCTCAGGGGTGGAGACCACCTCCTGGTCCTGAATCGGTATACCGACCTGTGCAAAGAGCTCTTTTGCCTGATACTCGTGTACTTTCACGCCGCCCTACTCCTTGACCGGCTCGTTGGTGCTCTCACCGCGAGCTTCCCGGTATTTCTTGATCTGCCGTTTTGTCTGGTTGATGAGCTTGGTGATCTTGATGTCCCGAGGGCAGACCCGAGTGCACTCGAACTTGCTCTCGCACGGCCACACTCCATCGTTATGGTCGAGGATATCCAGGCGCGCCTCGAGGCCCTGGTCCCGGCTGTCGTTGATAAACCGTGCCGCCTGAACGATCGCCGCCGGACCGATGAACTTCGGATTCTTGTCGAGAATCGGACACGCCGAGTAGCAGGCGGCGCAGTTTATGCACTTGGTCGCCTCGTCAAAGAGGGAGCGCTCCTCGGGGCTCTGAATGAACTCGTGCCCCTCGGGTTGCGCCGCCTTCGGCTCGAAATACGGCTTGACCGCCTTGAACTTCTTGAAGAAGGGGCTCTGGTCGACCATCAGGTCCCGCTGCACCTCGAGGTGCTTCAGGGGCTCGATCATGATGAACGGCTTCTCGTCCTCCCGGGCGATCTCCTCCGCCGACTCGCCGTCGATCTTTTTGTAATCAGGCCCGTGTATCACATCCTTGATGAGGGTCTTGCAGGCGAGGCGCTCCCGGCCGTTAATAAGCATTGCGTCAGAGCCGCAGACGCCGTGGGCGCAGCTGCGCCTGTAGCCGAGGGTTCCGTCCTGGTTTCGGGTGATGTCGAGGAGAGCGTCGAGGACACGGTCGGTCGGCTTTGCGGTGACCGTATACTCCTTGACCTGAGGCTCCTGATCAGTTTCGGGGTTGTACCGCTGTATAGCGAGAGTTACCTCCATAAGATGGCTCCTTTCCTTTAGTAGACTCGAGGTTTCGGTTCCCAGATGCTCGTATCGACCTCTTTGTAGTCGATTTCGACCGCACCGTCTTTCAGATACGCCATTGTGTGCTTGAGCCACTGCTCATCGTCCCGCTCCGGGAAATCCTCCCGGGAGTGGGCGCCGCGACTCTCCCTGCGATTGGCCGCGGAGGCTGCTGTGAGCAGTGAGAGGTCGAGGAGATTCTCGAGCTCCATGATCTGAAGCAGTTCGGCGTTGAAGTTGGACGTGGAAGTCTCGACGGCGACCTCCTTGAACTCCTCCCGGAGCGCCTGAATCTCCTCGACAGCGTTATCCATATCTTCCTGTCGTCGGTAGACCCCGACCTTGGACATCATCGTCTCCTGCATCTTCTTGTAGAGAGGACCGGAGTGATGTCCCTGCTTCCGGCTCTTGAGCTCTTCGATCATCCTGCGGGCCCGCTCATCCGCACCGTCGGGTATCTGCGGTGCCCCGGCGCCGCGGACGTACTCCGCGATATGCTTACCTGACCGGCGCCCGTAGACGATCAGGTCGACGAGACTGTTGGTGCCGAGACGGTTGGCGCCGTGGACGCTCACACAGGCGCACTCGCCGGCGGCGTACAGACCGTCGTAGATCACCTTTCCGTTGGTGACCCGGCCGTCGACGTCGGTGGGGATGCCCCCCATCGCGTAGTGGGCGGTCGGCTGCACCGGCATCGCCTCATCCGCGGGGTCGATACCGAGGTAGGTCCTGCAGAAGTCGGCGATGTCGGGAAGCCGACTTTCAACCTTATCCCGGCCGAGATGGCTTGCGTCGAGGAGCACATAGTCGTCGATCTGCCGGTCGCCCCGAATACCCTTACCTGCGGCAATCTCGGTCATGATCGCCCGGGAGACCATATCCCGGGGCGCGAGGTCGAGCATGGTTGGCGCGTAGCGCTCCATGAACCGCTCCCCCTCGTTGTTCCTGAGGATTCCTCCCTCACCCCGGACGCCCTCGGTAATGAGGATTCCCATGTTGAGAATACCGGTGGGATGGAACTGGTAGAACTCCATGTCCTCCATGGGAATGCCCGCCCGGGCGAGGATCGCCGGACCGTCGCCGGTGTTGGCGAGGGCGTTGGAAGTGATCTTGAACATCCTGCCGAAACCGCCGGTGGCAAAGAGCACCGCCTTAGCTTTGAAGATGTGGATCTCTCCGGAGGAGAGGTCAAAGGTAACCACACCCTGGATCGTGGTTCCGTCGAGTATGATATCCACGACCTGGAACTCGTTGTAGAACTCCACGTCATTTTTGACGCACTGCTGATAGAGGGTCTGGAGAATCATGTTACCCGTCCGGTCCGCGGCGTAACATGATCGGTGCACCGGTCCCTCACCGTGGTGGTGGGTGTGGCCGCCGAACCGCCGTTGGGCGATCTTGCCCTCCTCGGTCCGGCTGAAGGGAAGCCCCCGGTTTTCGAGGTCGTACACCGCCTGGATCGCCTCCTCGGCGAGTATCTTGGCAGCTACCTGGTCGGTGAGATAATCGCCCCCTTTTACCGTGTCATAAGCGTGCCACTCCGGGCTGTCCTCTTCGACATTACCCAAGGCGGCACCAATACCCCCCTGGGCGGCTCCGGTGTGGCTCCGCTGCGGGTAGAGCTTCGAAACCACCGCCGTCCTGGCGGTCAGGCTCGCCTCGAGGGCCGCATACAGCCCCGCGCCCCCCGCGCCGACGATCACTGCGTCAAATTCATGTACCAAGGTCTACTCCTCTCAAGGCATGTCAGTCTTTATTGTGGTAGTGCAAGTATACTAGGCCGGCGAGATCCTCAGCAACGCCGTCGGCACACCAATAAAAGGATATGTGCGATACTACAACGCAGATAGGAGAGTCTGATGGATATGAGCCCGTTTGAAATCGTGATGCTGGTCTGTTTTGGTTCAGCCTGGCCCTTTTCGATCCACAAATCCTGGACCACCCGGCGGGTCGGGTCGAAGAGCGTCGTATTTCTCTTCGCCCTCTTCGTCGGCTATATCGCCGGTATTCTGCACAAGATTTTCTTTCTCTACGATTTTGTAATCGTGCTCTACGCGGTGAACGGCACGATGGTGGCGATCGACATCGGACTCTATTTTCGTAACCGGTACCTCGAGATCAGTGAGAGTGTGAGAGGGAGCAACGCATGACAATTTACTACGCCTCCAGGTACGGCGCCGTCTCCGACGCGGCGGAGAGGATCAACGAGTTTCTCGGGGGGCGGGCGGAACTCGTCGATCTCGGCAGACAGGGGATGCCGAAGCGGGTTGACCCCCACGGCCCGGTGCTCATCGGCGCCTCCATGTACGCAGGTTCCCTTCTGAAGCCGGCGAGGGAGTTCTGCGCCCGGCATCTGCGGGAGCTCCTCTCGGTGAAGGTCGGGCTCTTTGTCTCCTGTCTCTATGAGGGGGAGGAGGCGAAGCGGCAGATCGAGAGAGCGTATCCGCCGGAGCTCAGGGCTCACGCCTTCGGCGCCTGGGCGATCGGCGGCCGTCTGGAGATAGACAAGCTCTCGATGCTCCACAAACTGATTATCACCAAAATGGTGAAGCAGACCGAGGATCTGGACAAGATCGACGAGCCCTTGCTCCGGGAGATCGCCGAGTCCGTCGCCTGGGAGGCGGACATCGTCGAATAGGCCGCTCAAAGCTCCCCGGGCGGGCCAGGTGCGAGCGGCGGGCCGGCGGCGGGGCGGCCCTCCCCGGGGCAGGCGGCGGGCCAGGCGGCGGACCTGGGCTACTCGACCATGAGCTCCCGGTAGGCGGTGAGGGCAGCCTTGACCCCCTCCCCGAGAGCGACGAGGATCTGCTCGATCCCGACGGTGGTCACGTCCCCGGCGGCAAAGATGCTCGGGTGGGAGGTTCGGCAATGGGCGTCCACGCTGATCCGCCCGAGAGCGTCGGTTGTTACAAGTTCCCGGACAATCTCACTGTTCGGCTGCACCTCCCGTTCGAGGAAAAAGGCGTCGGCCTCGATGATTTTCGAAGGCTTGTCCATGTGCTGCACCCGAACAAGCGTACAAAACTGCTCTCCCTCGAAGCCGTCGATGTGGTAACCGTTCAGGATCGTCACGTTCTCCTGGTTCTCCACCGCCTGGAGGTGCTTCTTGGAGTACTCGCTCTTCGGTTCGAGGAGAAGGGTGACCTGTTCCGCCTGGAGGCTCATCTCGAGAGCGGACCGGATGACCCGGTCGGAGTTGCCTGCGAGAAAGACCGTGCGGTCATGGAGGGCGTGGCTGTAACTGATCGAGGAGTAGCCGAGGCCGTAGCCGAGGAACTGCCGCTCTCCTGCCACGTCGTAACGACTGACCCGGGTGCCCGTAGCGATGAGTACCTTTTTCGCCCTGACCTGCGCCTCCTCGTCGGAAGCTCTCTCGCTGAGGTGGAGGACCACCCCCTCCTCCACCGGCCGGACCCGGACAACCCGGGCGATCCGATAGAGGTGCTCGAGATACTCTAGGGCGCCTCGGAAACTGGCAACCTGTTCCTTTGCCCGGATGATCTGGTACTCGTCGACATCGGGAAAGGTCACCTCATAGTTTGACTTTCCGCCTATCTGCTCGGTGATCACAACGGTGTCGAGCCCTTTGCGCATCGCGTAGTTTGCCGCGGCGAGTCCTGCGGGTCCAGCGCCGACGATTGCCAGATCAAACATCCTCGGCTACCTCCGGTGGCTCTGCTATAAAACCCTCCTCCATCATACGCCTGGTGAGGGCCTGGGAGCGCTCGATCATCTCCGTCGCCGACTGGTACAGCTCCTCCTCAGTCGGTCTGAGGCGAGCGGTCCCCTCCCGGATCGCCTGCATCCCTACCGCCGCGGCGACCGCCGGAAACAGGGATGTCTCCTCCATTGTGGGAACAATCCGCTCCGGGCCGTACGCTTCGTTCTCTTTCGCATACGCGGCAATCGCCTCGGCCGCGGCAAAGCACATCTCATCGGTAATGGTGGTCGCCCCTGAGTCGATAGCCCCCCGGAAGATTCCGGGAAAGCAGAGGGAGTTATTGACCTGGTTGGGAAAATCGCCGCGACCGGTGGCTACCACTGCCGCCCCGGCCTCCTTCGCCTCCCAGGGCCAGATTTCCGGGACAGGGTTTGCGCAGGCAAAGACGACCGGCTCTTTCGCCATAGCGGCTATCCATTCCGGCAGGATCGTTCCAGGGCCGGGTTGAGAGAGGGAAATCACCACATCCGCTCCCTCGAGGGCCTCACGGATGCCGCCGGAGAGCTCAGCACCGTTGGTCTGCTCGCACAGCTGCCACTTCTCGTAGTACTCGTTCTTCCTCCGCTTCAGGTCCTCCCGGTGGCGACCGAGAACGCCTTTCGAATCGACCATGAGCGCCTTGTTCGGGTCCGCCCCCCGGCCAAAGGCGAGACGGGCGCAGGCGACATTTGCCGCGCCGCTTCCCACAAAGGTTATCCTCGCCTCTCCGATTGATCGGCCCGTGAGCTCCAGGGCGTTTAGGAGCGCCGCGAGGGTGACCGTTGCCGTACCCTGCTGGTCGTCGTGCCAGACCGGGATGGAGGCCTTTTTTCTGAGGGTTTCGAGGATGCGGAAGCACTTCGGCTGAGCGATATCCTCGAGATTAATACCCCCGAAGCTCGGCTGCAGGAGTAGAACGGTACGGATAATCTCGTCCGGGTCCTTGGTGTCGAGCAAGATCGGCACGCTGTCCACCCCGCCGAGGTATTTGTAGAGAAGCGCCTTGCCCTCCATAACCGGATAGCCCGCCTCGGGGCCGATATCCCCGAGCCCGAGAACCCGGCTCCCGTCGGAGACGACGGCGACGGTGTTCCACCGGTTGGTGTACTGGAAGCTCAAGGTAGGGTCCTCCTCGATCTCCCTGCACGGCTCGGCCACCCCGGGGGAGTACCAGACCGAGAAATCCTCGAGGGATCGCACGGCGCACTTCGGTATGGTCTCCATCTTTCCCCGGTAGTGGCGATGATACGCCGATGCCATGCGCCCCGCCCTGCCCGCGGCGTGGAGCTTCTTCTCTTCACTCATCCTGCACCTCCAGGTCGCCTCAAATCGGTCCACACCTCCGCCGCGCCGTGGCGAAGCGCGATAATCCCCGCGGGGTAGGTCTCAGGCTCCCTGGTGAGGGCGTCGAGGATCTCCTGCTTGCCGGCTCCCGCGACAAAGAAGATGAGCCTGCGGTGGGAGAGAATCTCCCTCGCCGTCGCCGTGACCCGCTCGAATCCGGCGTGCTCTCCTGCCGGGCGGGCGAGAAGCTCCCCCTCCTCCCTCGCCGTCGCCAGGTCGAAAATGCTCGCGGTGTGGCCGTCGCCGCCGATACCGAGGAGCGCGACCTCCCGGCTGACGCCGTTGCGTCTGAGCTCCTCGAGGGCGTGGTGGTACCGTTTCGCCGCGGGGGTGGCCCCGAGGGTGTGCTCAACCGCCACCAGCCGCTGCGATGGAACGCCGACTCCTCGAGCCATCGCCTCGATCATTGTGAGATTCGCATCCTCCGAGCCCCGGGGGACGATCCGTTCGTCGCTGACGGTGAGATAGGCGCCGTCCCCGGCGCGCTCCCCACAGGAGGCGATGCGGCGGTAGAGCTCCCGGGGGGTCGATCCCCCGGAGAGCATGACCGCTTTCGGCTCCCTCGCGGTGGCGGTTGAGAGGACCTCGAGGAGGAGGGCTGCAAGCTCCGTCTCGAGGCGCTCCTTGCTGTGAAAGTGTCGGTAGGCGAAGGGTTCAGATACCATCGGCGTCCTCACGCATTGAGCTGAGCTCCCAGCCGCTCCCCGTCGGCAAAGCTCGGTCCATCACTGCCCCGGGGGTAGCTCATCGGCGGCACCTCCCCGCTGCCGATCCGCTTCAGCACGGGTGTTACGATATCCCACGCCGCGGCGAGCTCCTCATGCTGAATGAACAGCGCTCGCTCTCCCCGAAGGACATCGAAGATGAGCCGCTCGTACGCCTCCGGAAGCTTCTCACGGAACTCCCGGTGGTAGAGCATATTTAACGATACCTGACTGATCTCGAGGCCAAGGCCCGGGCGCTTGTTGTTTACCAGAAGCTCGATCGCCTCGTTCGGCTGGACCCGGATCCGCAGGGTGTTGTTGCTGAAACCTGCGTCCCGAAAGATCGAGTAGGGCAGATAGCGGAAGGATATCTCGATCTCCGTCTTTCGGCCGGACAACGCCTTGCCCGCGACGATCTCGAAGGGGACACCGGACCAGCGGGCGTTTCTGACCTGGAAGGTTGCCCTCGCGAAGGTCTCTGTCGTCGACCCTGCCGGCACCTCCGGGTCCTCGAGATACCCCTCGTACTGGCCTGTCACTACGTCTTCACCCTTCAGCGGTTCGATCGCCCTGAGTACTTTGGCCTTCTCCTGGGCGATCTCGTAGGCGTTGAGGGTGTTCGGCGGCTCCATGGCGGTAAGAGCGACCATCTGGAGGAGATGGTTCTGGATGACGTCACGGATAATCCCGATGCTGTCAAAGTAGCCGGCCCTCCCCTCCACACCGATATCCTCGCTGAAGGTGATCTGCACCCGATCGATGTAGTTGCGGTTCCAGATCGGCTCGAAGATCAGGTTTGCAAATCGGAGGATCAGGAGGTTCTGAATGACCTCCTTGCCGAGGTAGTGGTCGATCCGGTAGGTCTGCTCCTCCGGGTAGATGGAGGCGAGGGTTCTGGTGAGCTCCTGGGAGCTCTCGCTGTCCCGTCCGAAAGGCTTCTCAACCACCACCCGGGACCAGGCGCCGGTTTTCTGCCGGGCGACACCGCTCTCGCCGAGGGAGTGAACCGTAGTCGAGAAGACGGTAGGCGGGATGGCGAGGTAGACCAGGAGATTGTGGCCGTCGTCATCTATCTCGGGAAAGCGACGAGCGAGTTCCCGGAACGCCTCGGGGTCGCCGTAGCCTCCGGAGTAATAGTGTGCCCGCTTGAGAAAGCCGCCGATGCGAATATCGCAGACTTCCGGTTCCGGCTCGAACCGGGAGGTGAGGTTCTCGCTGATATCGTTGCGGAACTCGTCGTCGGTTTTTTGCGACCGCGCAAACCCGATTACCGAGAACTGATCCGGAAGGAATCCGTTGCAGTAGAGGGAGAAGAGCGCGGGAATGAGCTTCTTCTTTGTCAGATCTCCGGATGCGCCTACGATAACGATTGTCGTTGGTTGTTCGCCCTGCATTGTGGCTCAAGGATACACCCAAGGGTGGGCCGCGGAAAACCGAAGCCCCCGGTCAGGTGAGAAAGCGCTGTGCCGAGTCGAGGACGATCCTCGCGTTGTCGAAGGTGAGCGTCTCCCGCGCCTCCTCATAGCTGAACCAGGAAGCGTGACTGATCTCACCCGCCTTCGGACGTGGCAAAAAGGGGCGTCGCAATCGCCCAAGAAAAAGCACAACCACCTTTCGCTTACCCTTGGGGGTGAGATAGTGGAGGCGGTGGCAGAAGCCGTTGATGAGGCTCGGCCTGAGCCCGACCTCCTCCTCGGTCTCCCGAAAGGCGGTCTCCTCTTCGCTCTCGCCGACTTCCACATGACCCTTCGGAAAGCCCCAGTGCCCGTCATCCTCATGCTTGACCAACAGGTACTTGATGTTGCCCCAACGTTTGCAATAGACCACGAAGCCGCAGGATTTCGCGTGTTTGCTCCGGCGGATACGGTCGAGCTCCATGCCGAGGACCACCTCATCGAAGCCGATCTCCTCCCAGAACTCCCGCTCCCGATCATCATCAAATCGAACGAAGATCCGCACCATCGGAACCGTCCTCCAGGGACCCTGGAGGAGGAGCTCGAAGACCTCCCGACGCGTGGCGTCTTTTCGCCGCTCCGGTTTGAGATAGAAGTGGGCGAGGTAGATGTGATCGTGGACGACCCGGTAGAGGAGATAGCCGCAGGTCTCCTGCCCCTCCCGCAGGAGCATCGCCTGGTAGCCGCTTTTGCGCGCTTGCTCGAGAGAGTGGGGAAGCCCGGTGTGATCGGCGAGATCAGAAAGACCGCTCTCATCGAGGAAAGCGTCGATCATCTCCTTCATATCCGACGGTGGTGCTTCAAGATTTACTGGTTCGTAGCCGATCATCTAACGGAGGCTACCACGACGGGCAGGCTGGTTCAAAGTGACCGCCTCCGCCCCGGTGCACACTGACGTAGTGTAACATGCAAACAATTGAGCTTCTGAGCGGACAGGGTGCCGTGCTCCAACCGGTTATATTCATTCTCATCGGATTTCTATCTCGGGATCTATTCTATCACCTCCGCCGTCGGATTAGAGACCGGCGAACGCTGCTGCCGAGCTCCGGGGAGATTGGTGGCCCGGACACCCTTACCGGCCTGCCCGGCAGACAGGCGTTTTACGACTATCTCGAAAGCTCGATGGCCGTCGCCTCCCGTGAGGGCTTCGGCGTCGGGCTTCTCTACCTCGACCTCGATCACTTTAAGGAGGTCAACGAAACCTACGGTCACCGGGTCGGTGACCGCATTATCGCTTCGGCGGTGAGGCGACTCCAGGGAGAGCTCAGGAGGGGAGACCGCCTCTTTCGCACGGGGGGAGACGAGTTTATTCTCCTGGTCCAGGGGGTAGATGACGTGACCGCAGCGGCTATGGTGGCGGAGAAACTACTCGGCACCATGCGCTCCCGGTTTGTTCTGGGAGAGCTGCAGCTCTACGTTGCCGCCTCCATTGGTATAGCGTGGTACCCCGGAGACGCCGTCGAGCCCGCGGAACTGATCAGAAAGGCTGACGCCGCCCTCGCCGCGGCAAAGCTGGACAGGAACACCTACCGCTTCTACACCAAACAGATCCAGTCCACCGCCGCGCACCACGTCGCCATTGTAAACGCCCTGCGTGCGGGCCTCGAGGGGGGTGAGTTCTACCTCGCCTTTCAGCCGATCATGGGAAAAGGTAAACAGATAATCGGGGCGGAGGCGCTGCTGCGCTGGGAGACCGCGGAGTTCGAGAATCTCTCACCGGAGGTCTTTATTCCCGTAGCCGAGAGCTCCGGGGTCATTCAGGAGGTTGGCTCCTGGGTGCTTCGGGAGGCCGCGGCAAAGCGGGCGGCTCTTGCCGGCAGCGGATTCGTCGGGTTTCTCTCGGTCAACGTTTCCGCCCACCAGCTGCGCAACCCTCGGTTCATCGAGGAGGTCCGGGAGGTGATCGACGCCTATCGTCTCGAGCCGGGGTCACTCCACTTCGAACTCACCGAGACCTCCCTCATGTCCACCGAAGGCGTCACCGTCGATGTGCTCCTCGCGCTGCGGGAGCTCGGAGTCACCCTCGCGATCGATGATTTCGGCAAAGGCTACTCCTCTCTCTCCTACCTTCGTCACCTGCCGGTACAGGTTCTCAAGATCGATCGCTCGTTTATCCTCGGCATGATCGAAAGCGCTGAGGACCGCTCCATTATCGAGTCGATATCCAGCCTCGCCAAGGGTCTCGGCCTTGAGGTTGTGGCTGAAGGGGTGGAGACCGCCCTGCACTTCGAGTGCGCCCGGTCGAGTAACTGCAACGCCTTTCAGGGCTATCACTTCTCCCGACCCGTTCCTTTCGATGCGTTTCTCGCACTCCTCGAGAAGGGCTGATCAGGATGGGACTCTACGACGACCCGGTTCGCTACGATCTGATCTACCGGGAGTTCCGGGAGGACATCCCCTTCTACCTCGATGCCGCAGCCTCGGTGAGCGGACCGATCGTCGATTTTGCCTGCGGCACCGGCCGGGTGACCATACCCCTCGCCGCGGCGTATGCGAACCGTACGGTTCACGGGGTGGACCTCTCATCGGCTCAGGTCGAACTCGCCCGACGGAGGGCAGAGGATGCGGGGCTCGGGAATCTCCGCCTGCACACCTGCAGGATGGAAGCGTTCAGCCCCCCGCAGCCGTGCGGCCTTGCACTCTGCAGCCTCCACTCCCTCGAGCACCTCACCGAAGAGGAGCAGTTGGACCGGTTTTTTCTCAACCTCACCGAGAGGGTTCTCGCCCCCGGTGGGCGCTTCGCCTTCGCCCTCCACCTGCCCGACCCCGGCTACCTCTCCTGGGACCCGCAGCGCCTGGAGAAACTCGGCAGGTACGGAGAGGAAGGGTCGGGAGGTTTTACCCTGTATGAGCGGCGAAGCTACGATGCAAGCAGCCAGGTTCTCACCCTCAACTGGTTTTTCGAGCCCCTCGGGGAGGGAGAGGTTGAAGAGGCCGGCTATGAACTGCGGCTCTTCTATCCCCGGGAGATTCGGCGGATTCTCAGCTGCTACGGCTTTGAGATCCTCAGCCACGCGGGGTGGTATGACGGTTCAAGTTTGTCCGGGGCATCGGGAACGCAGGTCATTCTCGCTGAGCGCCGGTACTCTCCTACATCTGACTGCGGTGCTCCCGGGCGTAGTGGAGGTAGCGCTCCGCCGAGGGGAGAAAGCTCTCCTTCTCGCTGAGCGAAAGCTCCCGGATTACCTTTGCCGGCACCCCGGCGACCAGGGTTCCTGTTGCAACCCGCATACCCGGCGGTACGACGGCGCCTGCGGCAACCATCGCCCCCTCCTCTACGACCGCGCCGTCGAGGACGACCGCTCCCATACCGATCAGGCAGCGGCTCTCCACAGTGCAACCGTGGAGTATCGCTTTGTGGCCGACGGTTACCTCGTCCCCGATTTCCAACGGATGGGTATCGTGGGTGACATGGAGCATCGAGAGATCCTGAATGTTTGTGGCCCGACCGATACGAACGTAGTGAACGTCCCCCCGTATGACGCTGTTGTACCATATCGAGCTCTCCGGGCCGATCGAGACCTCCCCGACGATTCGTACGCCGTCGGCGAGGAAGACGGTGGGGTCGATCTCAGCGCGCTTACCGCCATAAGGGAGTATGGAGACGTTACTGCTCATACCGGGAAGATAGCATCTTTCAGACGGATCCGTTTATTGAGGGTTTCGATCAACTTCCACCGAATGATGGGCACTTCCTCTATGTGGGTGGCGGGGATGAAGAAGAGGGTCGTTTTCTCGACGGCTCGATATTCGAAGATCTCGCTGTTTACAACACGGTCCTCTCCGAAGTAGCCGCCGTGGGTGACGGTGTCGATCTGCTTGCCACGATGGCTCACCGCCACCGAACCGGATGAGACGAGGTAGAGTCCCGGTAGGTTCCCTGACCCTGCCTCCTGACCCGCATCGAGCTCCTCCTCGGAGAGCCGGCGGGCGAGCCGGTCCTGAAGCGCCCCGGATATGGAGTCGCCGAACAGAGCGGTGCTTTGAAGCAGGTGTTTTCGCGGCAGGTGGCGCTGCGCTTCGGTGACCAGGCCGTTTCGCTCCAGGAAGAGTTTGTAGAGATGGCCGGGGATCTCGAGGGCCAGGACGAAGCTCTCGGCTCGATAGGTGCGCTCACACGGGAGATCGTGAAAAGCTGAGTACTCCCCGAACAGCGCCCCGGCGGTCAGAATGTTACGAATCTGCTCCTCCGATACCACCAGCTCCACCAACCCTTTGAGAAGCAGATAGAGCGTTCGGTTGTGGGAGCCACGCTTGATGATGATTGAGCCGACGTTGTACATCCTCACCGGACAGTTTTCCAGCACTTCACGCTCTTCCCGGCTTACTGTCGGAAACAGCCGGCTCACGGTATCAGGTATGAGTGGATCGTAGAGGGAGTGCTCTCGACGAATGAGAACATCCTGCATACCGAAGGAGCTGTTTGAGCCTATTTCTTTCTCCTTGAGCGTGAGGGGTCGAGCGATGTGGCTCATGACGATCTTTTCTGATTCATCCTTGCGAAAATCCTCGGCGTCCCCGTGGATCATACCGCCGCCTATATCGATTTTCTTCAGATGCGCCGGAGTCAGGTAGGTCTCTCGAACCTGGTCTGCCACCTCTTTGGAGATGCCCCTCTCATGGTCCTCGAAGAGCTTGTCGAGCACTGCAAAGGAGGCGATGTCGGCGAAGTGGCCGTAGGTGCGAAATCCCTCCTTGCAGAGGGCGCGAAAAAACAGAACTGTGGTGTCCACCGGGTGGGGGGAGTAGGCAGGAAGCACTTCGAGCCCGTCAACCCGGTTCCATGATCCCTCCTCGAGATCTCTGGAGACGAAAAACTCCTCGAACCGCTCCTCCGGAAAGGACATGAGGGCGGAGAGCTTCTTCATTACCGAGTGGCGGACCGGCTTTGTGGCGTAATATGGAATCCGGTGATCCGCTCTCACCAGGGAGGTGAGCCCGGCGAAGTGGTCGTCATGGGCGTGGGTGTGAAAGATTCCGGCGATCTCGTTGACACTGATCCCCATCGCTCGCAGTGAGTAGAGGACATTTGGTCCGGCGTCGATCAGGTAGAGTCGCCCCTGGAAGTTGATCATGCTCGCCATGCAGGGGCGGTGTATATCCCATCCGTCGCCCTCCCCGGTGTGAATCACCGAGAAGTACGCGTTCTTGACGCGGTGGGAGCCCAAATCGTAGGGGGGTGCGTAGCGTTCGGTCTCACCGATAGTCAGAGAGAGTTCTGCGTACTCTTTCCGACAGGTGAAGCGGTAGGTGTTTACCGCAACTCGCTCGATATAGGTATCCGGCGCGATCTCCACCGGGTCGTTTCCGATCTCCAGAAAGTCGACAAGGTCCTCCGGCCGTCGGACAGTTCCGAAGGCGAAGACTCGCTTTATCCGCATGAGCTCTTCGGCCATCTCGGGGCTGTAGCCCGCCTCGGTGAGCTCCGCCTCGTTAACCAGCCCGTAGTTGCCACGAAAGATATACTCCCGCTGCGCCTCGATTTGATCCGAGGAACCCATGATCAGCGGCTTTTTCCCGGTATTGTTAGGGTGGCCTGGAATGAGCATCCCCTGACGGTAGAGCATCTGGAGGACCGGAAACTCCGAGAGATTAGCAAACTCACCGTTCTGAATCGGGATTTCCGAGAGAAGAATCGCGTTCGGGCCGGATTCGAAACTGACACCGTCGCGCTGCCTGCCTGAGATGTAACCGCGTTGCATCAGGTGTTTGACCGCATCCGCCGGCGCGCCGCAGAGCACTCTGAGCCCGACCTCCGACAAATCCATCCAATAGACACCTGTTGCGACGTTCTGTTTTTTCACCCTACCTTAGAGTAGTAGCAGTTGGTTCCCTTCGCAATAGCTAGTATCCTCTTGCGCCCCGGGCAGAGCCTTTCCCCGGCTCACGCCGGCCGGCTCAGGCGAGTTCCATCGCCCGGGTGGAGGTGAGTAGTGACGGCGGGGCTGAAAACAGTCGTCCGGAGACAGTCGTCCGGGGGTCCGGTTGAATTCGTAGATCCCTAGAGCCAGGCGACCTGCAACTCGAGGTACCGCTCCTGACACGGTTTTCGAATGCTCTCCGGGAGGTCGGTCTGCAGCAGCTCATAGAGTATCTGCATCGCCTCCTTTCGTCGGCCGTAGAAGAGGTAGGCCGAAGAGAGGGCGTATCGGGTGAGGTAATCCTCGGGGTTGAGTTCGTAGGAGCGCTCGAGGAGCTCGAGGCTCTGGTCCGGCCGTCCGGTCTGACTGAACAGGACGCTGAGATTCCGCAGGATGGTCGGGTTGTCCGGGTCGAGTTCCCGGGCGCGGGTCAAATAACGCTCCGACGCTTCGTACTCGTCGAGGCGGAGGTGAGCGCACCCGATCGCCTCGTACGCCTGGGAGTTCGCATTGTCCATGCTGAGGTAATACTGAATCGTGTTGATCGCCTCTTTGTTCTTTCCGCTCTCGGTAAACGCGACCCCGAGGGTACGGAGGGCAGGGAGGTTCTCAGGCTCCTCCGCGAGAACCGACTGGAGCATTGGTATAGCTGAGTCGAACTTCCCCTCTCGAATAAGCTGTTCTGATTCTTTCAGTACTACCTCGACTTCCATAACCCAGAACATATGGATGTCGACTCAATTGGTCAACAACTGTTTGCCCTCCGATCTGTAACGACGAGGTTGTCAGGAGAGCCGGAAAGCTCATATAGTCCGTAAGAATGATAGCTGTAGTCTTGGTAGGCGATGAGATTCTCTCCGCCCAGGTCAGGGACGAGAACCTGTATTACATCATCGATCGTCTCTCCGAAGCGGGTTACGAGACCGGAGAGGCTCGCATTATAAGGGACGATGTCGACGAAATAGCCAAGACGTTTCGGGAGCTCGCCGGTCGTTATCAGTACGTGATCAGCTCCGGCGGCGTAGGCCCGACCCACGACGACGTCACCCTCGACGGGGTCGCCCTCGCCTTTGATCTGCCCCTGGAACTAAACGAGACCATGATTTCATTCCTCGCCGGGCATCACGGAGAGGAGATGAAAAACTCGGTAGTGAAGATGGCGATGCTTCCCGCCGGCAGCATCGTGGACACCGGCAACAACCGGCGGTGGCCTCTTGTTCGCGTACAGAACTGCTTTATTCTTCCCGGGCTCCCAAGGGCTTTGCGGGACAAAGTGGATCGACTCGTTCTTTCCCTGCCGACCCTTGACCGTGCATGGATCGCCCGGATCTACCTCGACTCTCACGAAGACGAAATCGCCGATTGGCTTGCCGAGCTCCAGAGCAAGCACCGGGCGGTTTCGATCGGCTCCTATCCGGTAATGGAAGAACGAAACTACAAGACTCGAATCACCTTTAAAGGGCAGGATCAGCAGGCGGTCCGTATCGCCTATGATGAGGCTCTCGCGATCCTCGCCGCCACGCTTGTGGACAAAGAGGCCCCGGAACCTCTTGGAGGCAGCGGTGCTTGAGGCTATCGTCATTACTCCGGAGGAGCCCCAGGGAATGGCGAGCGCCTTTGATCCGGAGAGCCCATACGAGACGGGTCTGCTCATGCACGGGTTCGGGGCCACCGCGGAGGACCTCATGTCTCTCGCCCCGAGCTTTCCGGTTCGGCGTCGATGGATCTTTCCTCACGGGCCGCAGGAGCTGCGCTGGGGCGGTTCGGTCGTTGGACGCGCCTGGTTTCCGAGGCGGAAGGATGAACTGGAGGCCGCGATGAGCGGCGCCTATTTCTCGGATCTTTCCGACCACGATCCCGAGGGCCTCGACGCCGCGGCAGATGAGCTTGTCGCGCTCCTCGAGGCGCAGGGCGCACGATTGGGGGAGACGCTCATCGGAGGCTTCAGTCAGGGCGCGATCATGAGCGTCGAGCTTCTGACCCGGCTGCCCGAGGCGGCGCGGGGAGGGGTGTTGTTTTCCGGAGCCGTGGTGGCTCAAAGCAGATGGAAGCTCTCCGCGGCCTCACCCTCGGTACGGCCGGGTCGATTTGTGCAGTCTCACGGTACGGGTGACCAGGTCTTATCCTTCTCCCAGGGACGTGCGCTCTACGATCTCCTTGACGAGGCTGGTTGGAGGGGTAGCTTTCTCGCTTTTGACGGCGGCCACGAGATTCCGGGGAGGATAGTTTCTGAGGCGGCGCGCTACCTTTATGAGGATTGACCGGCTCACCGGCCAGGGTGGCCGTGGAGGAGACTGAAGAATGAAGGCATCAGCCCTTGCCGCGATTACTGCTGGATTCTCCCTCCTCGCCTCTATCCCAACGCTTCACGCCCAGGAGCAGATCGTCCACCCCGTGTTGATCACCAACGAGAGCGGCTTCGAGATTCTCGACCTCTTTCTCTCTCCTGCGGATCGGCCTTCTCGCTCGGCAAACCTCATCGCGCCGAACGAGACACTTCGAGACGGCGAGGCGCGTCGATACGGGGTGCACCTGCCCGGGGAGTGCGACGACTACGATCTGCTCGCCGTCGATGCTGACGGTGACGCCTACGAGATATCCGGTATCGCCATCTGCCGTGGCGAGGAGTCGTCTATCGCGATCACCCTCGATCATATAGTCGGCCCGGCGGCGGAACGACGCCTGCGCCCAATTCGCCTCATAAACCGACTCCCTTTCGATCTCCACTACGTTTTTCTCACCCCATCGAGCGCCGCTACCTGGGGGGTCGACTACCTCACTCCCTCACGGGTTCTCGAGCGCGGGCGGTCTCTCTCCCTCCTCGTTCCCGAGTCGGCGAGCCAGGAGGCGATGGAACTGCTTCTTGTCGATGAGAAGGCGTCCCGATACGCGATTGCCCTGGAGATCGAGGAGGGGGAGCGTCCGACGGAAGTTTTCGTGGAGCTAACGGATCTAAAGGAGGTGGGACGGTGATCTGGGAGATCCTCGCTCTCCTGGCAGCGACCGTTGTGATCCTGCTCGGGGCGGTGGGTTGTATCGTTCCGGTGATCCCCGGGCCGCTAATTGCCCTGGCTGCACCTCTTGCGATCTCCCTCGCAGGGGCGTGGGAGATCTTTCAGCCCCTTACCCTTGTACTGCTGACTCTCCTCGCC